>NZ_JBMOWY010000052.1:0-212 GCF_049310345.1 Stenotrophomonas sp. GZD-301
CGTTCGCGCCATCCGTGGCGCTCTACGGTCCCGCCACTCCACCCGTACCCGCCCCTGAAAGTGGGTCGGTGCGCGAAGCGTCCACAGCCAAACAGCCAGGCAGCAGAGCGCGAAGCATCTCAACAACGGTCGGCGTTACCGCCTTGCGCTGCTGTTCGATAGGCGCCGGCCAACTGTCTTGGGTGGGGGTGTGTGGGTTCGCGGGGCCGTTG
>NZ_JBMOWY010000053.1:0-24812 GCF_049310345.1 Stenotrophomonas sp. GZD-301
CACGAGCCTACAGGGACGTACTTGCGGCGTGCCCCGCGAACCCGCACACCCCCGCGCAGCCCGTCGCCGGCACAGAAGCAGCGCTCTGGCTTCAGCGTCGGCTTCTAGAAAAACCCAAACCCCGGACATGAAAAAACCCGCTTGCGCGGGTTTGATCATTGTCTGAGTCATGGTGCCCAGGAGAGGACTCGAACCTCCACGAAGTTGCCCCCGCTAGCACCTGAAGCTAGTGCGTCTACCAATTCCGCCACCTGGGCGACTCAGGAGGAGAATTCTGCGGGAGAACCGGGAATGTGTCAACAGGATTTCGCGAGATGTTCTGACGATCGCGTGTCGCGGCGGCATCGCGCTGCACATCGCGTGATTCGTGCGTCCCGCGACGCGGATGTCATCGAACCCCGGAAACGAAAAAACCCGCTTGCGCGGGTTTGATCATTGTCTGAGTCATGGTGCCCAGGAGAGGACTCGAACCTCCACGGAGTTGCCCCCGCTAGCACCTGAAGCTAGTGCGTCTACCAATTCCGCCACCTGGGCGACTCAGGAGGCGAATTATGCGGAAGCATTCGAAAACTGTCAACGCTTTGTGACGCACCGTCCGGTGCCGGTCGTGCTGACGGGTGGGGCGTGGCTTGACCGCGGCAACGGGCGCTGAAAATACTGGTCCCACCCTGCAGCAAGGCGTTCCCATGCCGAACCCGATCCTGCACGTCCACCCGCTGTCATCGTGCTGCCAGAAAGTGCTGATCGCCGCGCACGTGCTGGGCGTATCGCTGGACACGCGGCTGTTGAATCTGGGCGACCCGGTCGAGCGCGCGGCGTTCCGGGCGCTGTGGCCGCTCGGCAAGATGCCGCTGCTGGTCGAGCAGGGCACCTGTGTCGGCGAGACCAGCATCATCATCGAGTACCTGCAGCTGCATCACGCCGCCGAAGGCGCGCGGTTGATTCCGCAGGATCCGGCGCAGGCGCTGCAGGTGCGGTTCTGGGACCGCGTCTGCGACCTGTACGTGATGACGCCGATGCAGGCACTGACCGCCGCCCTGCTGCAACCGGATGGCGATGGCGGGGGCGCCGCCACCGAGGCCGCACGCGCGACGCTGCTGAACAGCTACGCCCTGTTGGACCGGCAGTTGGAGGGGCGGCCGTGGTTGGCGGGCGACAGCTTCAGCCTGGCCGATTGCGCCGCGGCGCCGGCGCTGTTCTATGCGGTGGCCTACGTGCCGTTGCCGGCGTCGCATGCCGCACTGTCCGCCTATGTGGAGCGGTTGATGGCGCATGCGCCTGTGGCGGCGGTGATCGACGCGGCCCGGCCCTGGTTCAAGTATTTCCCGGGGCGGGCGGGGCTGTCGCGCCGCTACTACGATCCCGAGGCCTGATCCGGGCCCACGGCGCGGGCCAAACGCCGGACATGAAAAAACCCGCTTGCGCGGGTTTGATCATTGTCTGAGTCATGGTGCCCAGGAGAGGACTCGAACCTCCACGAAGTTGCCCCCGCTAGCACCTGAAGCTAGTGCGTCTACCAATTCCGCCACCTGGGCGACTCAGGGGGCGAATTGTGAAGATGCCGCCGGGGCTTGTCAACGGTTTTTCGAAAATTCTTCACAAAGCTGCATGTGCATGCGCCATGACCGGTTCTGCACACCGCCAGCGGTTAACATGGAGGCCAATGAAACCAAAGAAACCGACCCGGGGCGCGAAAGCCCCCAAGTCCCCGGCGCCCAAGCAGGCGTCCGGTCCGTCGGGCAAGCCCCGCGCTGCCGCCAAGAAGAAGGCCGGCAAGCTGCCACCCTGGATGCCCGAATCCCTGACTGCCCCGGCCGCGCCGCGCGCCGGTACCCGTGCTGCGGCCAAGGCCGCCGCCAGCCGCCGCCCCTTGCCGGGCGCGGGCGATGTAACCGTGCAGGACCCCTTTGCCGCGCGTGAGGCCGAGCGTTATGCCCAGCCCATCGCCAGCCGCGAGGCGATCCTGCAGCTGCTCGACCGCTGCGATGGCCCGCAGACCGCCGACGAGATCGGCATCCATCTGGGCCTGACCGAGCCGGACCGTGCCGATGCGCTGGGCAAGCGCCTGGGCGCGATGGTGCGGGATGGCCAGCTGGTGCAGAACCGCCGTGGCGGCTTCGCGCCGGTACAGGCCACCAACCTGATCACCGGCGTGGTCATCGCCAACCCGGAAGGCTTCGGCTTCCTGCGTCCGGTCGAGGGCGGCGATGACCTGTTCCTGCCGCCGTATGAAATGCGCAAAGTGATGCATGGCGACCGCGTGCTCGCCAATGTCACCGGCATCGACCGCCGCGGCCGTCGCGAAGGCAGCATCGCGCGCGTGCTCGAGCGCGGCATGACCCGCCTGATCGGCCGCTTCAGCATCGAGTTCGGCATCAGCTATGTGGTGCCCGACGACAAGCGGGTGCAGCGCAACGTGCAGATCCCGCCGGACCAGACCGGCGATGCGCGTGATGGCCAGCTGGTCGTCTGCGAACTGACCCAGGCGCCCGATACCCGGCGCCCGCCGATCGGCCGCATCATCGCGGTGCTCGGCGACAAGCTGACCGCCTCGCTGATCGTGGAGACGGCCATCCACGGCCATGAGCTGCCGTTCGAGTTCCCGCAGGAAGTGCTGAACGAAGCCTCCGCGGTGCCGCTGGTGGTGGAGCCGTCGATGATCGGCGGTCGCGTCGACCTGCGCAGCACCCCGCTGGTGACCATCGACGGCGAGGATGCCAAGGACTTCGACGACGCGGTGTACTGCGAACCCAATGCCGAGGGCTTCCGCCTCGTCGTGGCGATCGCGGACGTGTCCAACTACGTGCGCCCCGGCACGCCGCTCGACGATGAGGCGCAGAAGCGCGCCACCTCGGTGTATTTCCCGGGTTTCGTGGTGCCGATGTTGCCGGAGACCCTGTCCAACGGCATCTGCTCGCTGATGCCCAAGGTCGACCGCATGTGCTTCGTCTGCGACATGCAGGTGAACCGCGAGGGCGAGGTGATCCACTCGCGCTTCTACGAGGCGGTGATGAATTCGCACGCGCGCCTGACCTATACCCAGGTCTGGCAGGCGGTGGGCGAGAACGACGTGGCGGTGCGCAACCAGATCGCCGCCGTGCTGCCCCAGGTCGAGCGCCTGCATCAGCTGTACAAGGTGCTGGCCAAGGCGCGCACGCGCCGTGGCGCGATCGAGTTCGAGTCCTCCGAAGTGCGCTTCGTGCTGGACAACACCGGTGAGGTCACCCAGGCCGGCATGATGGTGCGCAACGATGCGCACAAGCTGATCGAGGAATGCATGATCGCGGCCAATGTGCAGGCCGCGCGTTACCTGCTCAGCAAGCATGTGCCGGCGCCGTTCCGCGATCACGCCAAGCCGCCGGAAGCCAAGTACGACGACCTGCTGGAGTTCCTGAAGGAATTCAAGCTGAGCCTGCCGGCGTGGTCGAAGGTGCAGCCGGGCGACTACACCAAGCTGCTCAAGAAGGTGCGCGAGCGTCCCGACGCGGCGCTGCTGGAATCGGTGCTGCTGCGCAGCCAGAGCCTGGCGGTGTATTCGCCGGACAACCAGGGCCACTTCGGCCTGGCGCTGGACGCGTACGCGCACTTCACCTCGCCGATCCGTCGCTACCCCGATCTGCTGGTGCACCGTGCGATCAAGCACGCGCTCAGCGGCGGCTCGCTGGACAAGTACACCTACTCGGCGCGCGAGATGGCCGCCCTGGCGCTGCAGTGCTCCGAGCGCGAACGCCGTGCCGACGAGGCCGAGCGCGAGGTCGACGAGCGCTACCGTGCGGCCTGGATGGAAAAGCATGTGGGCGGCCAGTTCGATGGCGTCATCAGTGGCGTGACCAGCTTCGGCCTGTTCGTCGAACTGGACGAGTCCAAGGTCAACGGACTGGTCCACGTCACCCAGCTGCCGCATGACTACTACCAGTTCGATGCGGTGCGCAAAACCCTCAGCGGCGAGCGCCGTGGCAAGGCCTACCGCCTGGGCGACCGGGTCCGCATCCTGGTGCTGAAGGCCAGCATGGAAGAGCGCAAGATCGACTTCCGCCTGGTCGAGGAAAAGGACGACGAAGTGCCGGCGCTGCCGCCACGCGGTCAGCCGGCCAAGCGCCAGAAAAAGAAATATTGAGGCCCGCGGTGTACCGACCCACGGTCGGTACCCACCGTCGCGGGATGATGCCTTGGCAGGTACCGGCCGTTGGTCGGTACGGACGTGAGGAGTAACCCATGAACCCGGTTCCCGAATTCTCCGGCGGCTGCCAGTGCGGCGCGGTGCGCTTCCACGTCCGCGGTGAGCTGACCGACAGCTCGATCTGCCACTGCCGGATGTGCCAGAAGGCATTCGGGGCCTACTACGCCCCGCTGGTGTCCGTGCGCGGGGTAGAGTTCGCCTGGACGCGCGGGGAACCGCGCCGGTTCGCGTCCTCCAACCTGGTCAAGCGCGGCTTCTGCGCGGACTGCGGCACCCCGCTGACCTACGAGGCCCCCAACGGGATGGCCATCGCCGCAGGCGCCTTCGATGCCCCCGCGCGCCTGCCGCCCACGGTCCAGTACGGTATTGACGCCAAACTGCCGTTCGTGGATGCGCTGGACCGCCTGAGCGCCATCCGCGACGAGGACGACCCGGAGGCGGTCTACCTGCAGCACTTGGTTTCCCACCAGCACCCCGACCACGATACCGGCGACTGGCCCCCGCCCGCCGCGTGAGGCGGGGTGGCCGCCGATGCTCTACCATTACCACCCCCTTTCCGGTCCCGCCCCCCGCAATGAGCAAGCAAAGCCAGTGGATTGTCGGCGTCAACGCCGTCGCGTCCTCGATTGAGAACGATGCCGAGAACGTCCGCGAGGTCCTGATCGAGGCCGGCGCGAAGAACCCGCGTCTGACCGAGATCGAAGAAAACGCGCGGCGCAAGGGCATCGACGTGCGCAAGGTGAACACCCAGGCGCTGGACGGCGTGGGCGGTTCGGTGCGCCACCAGGGCGTGGCCGCGCGCTACCAGGCGGCACGCACCTGGGGCGAGAACGAGCTGGAAGGGCTGGTCGAAGCGGCCGAGGGCAAGGCCCTGCTGCTGATCCTCGATGAGGTGCAGGACCCGCACAATCTGGGCGCCTGCCTGCGCAGTGCCGCGGCGGCCGGTGCCACCGCGGTGATCATCCCCAAGGACAAGTCGGCCACGGTCAATGCCACCGTGCGCAAGACCTCGGCCGGCGCTGCCGACCGCATCCCGGTGGTGGCCGTGACCAACCTGTCGCGCTGCCTGAAGGACCTGCAGAAGCTGGGCGTGTGGATCTACGGCCTGGCCGGCGAAGCCACCGCGTCGCTGTACTCCATCGACCTGAAGGGCAACGTGGCGCTGGTGCTCGGCGGTGAAGCCGACGGCATGCGCCGCCTGACCCGCGAAAACTGCGACAGCCTGGTCAAGATCCCGATGCCGGGCGACATCGAGAGCCTGAACGTGTCCGTCGCCGCCGGCGTCAGCCTGTTCGAGGCCGTCCGCCAGCGCAGCTGACGCAGACGTGTAGAGCCGACCGTTGGTCGGCTGCCGCGCCGCGCGCGGCCTCGCCGAAACGGGGCGGCGCAGGCGGATCGGATGTCATGACGCCGGAACGAAGGGCAGCCGACCAACGGTCGGCTCTACCGGGGCCACCGGCCCCACGCCACCGCGCCACCGTCCCGGCCCGGCCCCGACGCCACCGCGCCATCGTACCGGGCGGTACCGACGCCACCGTGCCTATGGGGCGTTGGCGCTTCCCCCCAGCGCCTTGAACAACGTCACGTCGTTGACCAGCTGCTTCTGCTTGACCGATGCCAGCGACAGCTCCGCATCGCGGCGGGTCTGCTGCGCTTCCAGCCAGGTGCGCAGGTCGGTGGCACCGACCCGGTAGCGCACTTCGTACATCCGCTCGATTTCCACCGCCTCGTCGTAGGACGCCTGCGACGCCGCCACCTGCGTGGCGAACTGGGTGCGGGCCGACAATGCGTTGTCCACTTCGGAGAGCGCGGTGTACAGCGTGCGGCGGAAGCTGTTGGCCGCGACCTGGTAATCGGTGCCCGCGAGCCGGGTGTTCAACTGCGCCTGGCGCACGTTGAGGAACGGCAGCGACAGGCCGGCGCCCAACGTCGCCACCGGATTCTTCAGCACGTCCGACAGCGAGGTCGCACCGCTGCCGACACTGCCGGTCAGGCTCAGTGCCGGGTAGTACTGGGTGGCGGTGACCTGGATCGCGGTGAGGCTGTTGCGCAGGCGCAGTTCGGCGGCGCGCAGGTCCGGGCGGCGACCGAGCAGGTCGGCCGGCAGGCCTTCGGCGATGGCCGGGCTCGTGGTGCGCTCCAGTTGACGGGGTTCATCAGCCAGGGCCAGCGGCTGGCCATCGAGCAGCACGGTCAACGCGTTGCGGGTGGCCACGCGCTGCTGTTCCAGCGCGCTCTGCGCCGCGCGCTGCGCCTCCAGGCTCTGGCTGGCCTGGCGCACTTCCAGCCGCGACACGGCGCCGGCATCGAAGCGTGCCTGCACCAGTTGCAGCGTGCGCTGCAGGCGGGCCAGATTGGCCTCGCCGGCGCTGATCGACTGGTTGAGGAAGGCCAGCGTCCAGTACTGCGTGGCGACGTCGCCGATCACCAGCAATGCGGTGTTCTGCAGGTCTTCGGCGCTGGCCTGCGCTTCCCACTGGGCGATGTCGCGCTGGGCGCGCAGCCGTCCCCACAGATCCACTTCCCACTGCAGCCCGACGCTGGCCGAGCTGCTGCGGTTCCAGTCCGCGGTCTGGTCAATCGCGCGGTTGCCGCTGCTGCCGACGCTGCCCGAGGCCTGTGGCCACAGGGCGTTGTCGGCCAGCCCGGCCTGCAGGCGTGCCCGCTGCACGGCCAGTCCGGCCGACGCCAGGTCGGTGTTGGCGGCCAATGCGCGGGCGATCACCGCGTCCAGTTGCGGGTCGCCGAACCCGGTCCACCAGGCATCGCGCCGCACATCGGCGCCCGCCTCAGCCGGCGAGGTCGATACGGTCTGCACCGGCGCGTTGAGCGCCGCATCGCCGCGCCCATAGCTGGCCGGCACCGCCGGCGGGTCGACCCGGTACTGGCCGCTGCTGACGCAGGCAGACAGCGCCAGGGCGGACAGGCAGGCCAGGGCCAGCGGACGCAGGGACATCAAGGGAATCCGGATCATGGTCATTCGCGCGCCAGCGCCTCCACGGGGTCGAGTTGTGCGGCACTGCGGGCCGGCAGGAAGCCGAACGCCACGCCGATCAGGCTGGAGCAGGCGAAGGCGGCCACGATGGACGCGGTCGAGAACAGCATCTGGAAGTCGGGGGCGAACTTGCCGAACAGCCAGCCCACCACCAGCGACAGCCCCACGCCGAGCAGGCCGCCGAGCAGGCAGACCAGCACCGCTTCGATCAGGAACTGCTGGCGGATGTCGCTCTGACGCGCGCCCACGGCCATGCGCACGCCGATTTCGCGGGTGCGTTCGGTGACCGACACCAGCATGATGTTCATCACGCCGATGCCGCCCACCAGCAGCGCGATCGCCGCGATGGCACTGATCAGCAGGGTCATGGTGCGCGTGGTCTGCTCGATGGTCTGGCGGATTTCGGCGCTGTTGCTGAGGAAGAAGTCCTCGGTGCCGTGGCGCATCACCAGCAGCTTGGAAATGGCTGCCTGGGCGGCATCCATCGGCGTGCTGTCATCCACCCGGACGGTGATGCTGGAGACATGGCTCTGGCCGAGCATGCGCGACATCACCGTGGTGTAGGGCACCCACACGCTCAGGCTGGTGCTGCCACCGAAGCCGAAACTCTGCCGCTGCGCGACGCCGACCACGCGCGCCGGCACGTTGCCGAGCAGGATCACTTGGCCGATCGGATCCTCCCCGTTGGGGAAGAACTGGGTGCGGGTGTTCTCGTCGATCACCGCCACCTGGGCCAGGCCGCGCACCGCATCGCGGTCGAAGAAGCTGCCGGCAACCAGGGTCACGCCCTTGACCCGGAAGAACTGCTCGCCAACGCCGCTGACCTGGGCGGTGGCCGACTGGTTGCGGTACCGCGCGGTGACCGAGGACGACACGCTGGGCGTGGCGCTGTCCACGTAGCTCTGGCGCGCCAGCGCATCGGCGTCGCTGGCCTTGAGCGTCTGCACCCGCGCCGAGCGCATGTCGCCGAAGCCGCGACCGGGATAGACATCGATGGTGTTGGTGCCCAGGGCGCTGATGTTCTGCAGGATCTGCTGCTGCGAGCCGTTGCCCAGCGCCACCACCGACACCACCGAGGCGATGCCGATGATGATGCCGAGCATGGTCAGGAAGGTGCGCAGGCGGTGCGCGTTCATCGCCAGCACCGCCATCCGGAACGCTTCGGTGAAGCGGTCGCGCGCGGCACGCCAGCTGTGGCCGTGGCCGGCGTCCACGGTGGGCTGGCGCTGGGCGCGGTAGCGGGGGGCGTTCGGATTGGCGCGGTCGGCGATGATCTCGCCATCGCGGATCTCGATGATGCGCTGCGCATGCTCGGCCACGGACATGTCGTGGGTGACGATGATGATGGTGTGGCCTTCGGCATGCAGCTCGCCGAGGATCGCCATCACCTCTTCACCGGAGCGGGTGTCGAGCGCACCGGTCGGTTCGTCGGCCAGGATCACCTCGCCGCCGTTCATCAGCGCGCGCGCGATCGATACGCGCTGCTGCTGGCCGCCGGACAACTGGCCGGGCTTGTGGTGCATGCGGTCGCCCAGGCCCAGCCGCTGCAGCAGCTGCTCGGCGCGCGCGGTGCGCACCGGTCCCGGGCTGCCGGCATAGACCGCCGGTACGGCGACGTTGCCGCGCGCATCCAGGTCGCCCAGCAGGTGGTAGCGCTGGAAGATGAAACCGAAGTGCTCGCGGCGCAGCTCGGCCAGCTCGTCCGGCAGCATGCTGCCGGTTTCGCGGCCGGCCACCTGGTAGCTGCCGCGGGTCGGCCGGTCCAGGCAGCCGAGGATGTTCATCAGCGTGGACTTGCCCGACCCGGACTGGCCGACGATGGCGACCATCTCGCCCGCATCGATGTCCAGGTTGACGTCGCGCAGCACGGCGATGGTGTCCTCGCCGGCGGGAAACTCACGGCGCAGGTCGCGCAGGCGCAGCAGCGGTGCGCGCGTGGGCGACGCGCCGGTCGGGGTGCCGCTCATCGACGCGGCCCGCCCATGCCGGGCCCACCGACCCGGATCTGCGGACCGCCACGGCCGCCGCCGCTGTTGCCGCCGGCCGCCGCGCCGCCTTCGCCGACGATGACCTTCTCGCCTTCGTTCAGGCCGGACAGTACTTCGGCGCTGGCGCCGTTGTTGATGCCGATCCGCACCTTGCGCGGCCCCGGCATGCCATCGGCGTCGGCGACGCGGACCATGTACTGGCCATCGCGGGTCTTCGGGCCGAGCGCCACCGCCGGGATCATGAGTACGCCCTTGGCCTGCTTGAGCATCACCGAGACCTGCGCGGTCATGTCGATGCGCAGCGTGCCGTCGGGGTTCTCCACGTCGAACAGGGCGTTGTAGTACACCGCCGTGCTCGAGCTGGAGCTGGAGGAACTGGAACTGGACGAACTGTCGCTGGCGATCGAGGACGGCGCCGGATTGATCTGGCGCAGAGTCGCGTGGTACTTGCGGTCCGGCTCGCCCAGCGTGGTGAAGTACACCGGCATGCCGGCCTTGATCTTGACCACGTCCGCCTCGGAGATTTCGGCGTTGACCGTGACCAGGTCCA
This sequence comes from Stenotrophomonas sp. GZD-301, assembly GCF_049310345.1. Lineage (NCBI taxonomy): Bacteria > Pseudomonadati > Pseudomonadota > Gammaproteobacteria > Lysobacterales > Lysobacteraceae > Stenotrophomonas > Stenotrophomonas sp. GZD-301. The sequence continues at coordinate 9,714 of NZ_JBMOWY010000053.1, forward strand.
GCCGCGCCAGCATCACGATGGTGGGCGCGGTCTGGTTGGCGTTGACGGTACGGCCTTCCTCGGCCACCACGGCCACCACAGTGCCGTCCATCGGTGCGGTGATGCGGGTGTAGGCCAGGTTGGCACGGGCGGTGCCCAGCTCGGTCTCGCGGCCCTTGATCTGCGCGTCGTAGGACTGGATCTGCGCGCGGGCGGTCTTGAGCTTGGCGTCGGCCGCGTCGAACTCGGCGCGCGAGGTGGCTTCGGCGGTGAGCATCTGCTGCTGGCGGGCGAACTCCAGTTCGGCCTCGCGCAGGCTGGCCTGCTGCACCGCGCGCTGGGCGCGGATGTTGTCCAGCGCCGCTTCGGCGTTGAGGACCTGGTTCTGCTGGGTGGTGGCGTCGATCTCGGCGATCAGCTGGCCTTCCTTGACGGTATCGCCCAGCTGCACCTTCAGCGACTTGATCTGGCCGGAGGCCTGCGCGCCCACGCTCACCAGCTTGTACGCATCGACCACGCCGGTGGCTTCCACCGTCTGCTCGATATCGCCACGGCTGACCGGGGTGGTGGCCAGGGCAGGGGCGGCGGGCTTGCGGGCGAACCATGCCACAATCGCGGCAATCACGACGACGACGGCGATCAGCAGCAGGATGCGGCCGCGGCGGGTGTGGGGCAGGCGGGGCTTCACGATGATCGTCTACTCGGCAGGCCGTTGCGTCGGCGTTGTCAGCATTGTGAAGACCCGCGCCGGAGGGCTCAACGCTTGCCGTGTATCAAAGGGTAACCAGACGCGCCGTCCCGCGTTTCGTTGTGTATCGTCGGCGTGCCCTGACACATGCGTACGCATTCCCATTGATGCGGTTCATCTCCGGACAGGGGATCATGACCGCATGGAGACCATCACCACCATGCATCGCCTGTTGATCGTCGATGACGACCACGACATCCGCCAGCTCCTCGCCGAACAGCTGGGCCGCGCCGGTTACCAGATCAGCACCGCCAGCGATGGCACCGGCATGCGCCAGGTGCTCGAACGCGAACACGTCGACCTGATCGTGCTCGACCTCAACCTGCCGCGCGAAGACGGGCTGACCCTGTGCCGTGACCTGCGTGCGCGGTCGAGCACGCCGGTGATCATGCTCACCGCGCGCAGCGAGCCGATCGACCGCGTGCTGGGCCTGGAAATGGGCGCCGACGATTACCTGGCCAAGCCCTTCGAGCCGCGCGAACTGCTGGCGCGCATCCGCAACGTGCTGCGCCGGACCGAGGCGCTGCCGGCCAATCTGGAGCCGCTGGCGATCCGCCGCGCGCGGTTCTCACACTGGATATTCGATCTCGAACACCGGCACCTGGTCGACCCCGATGGCCGGGTGGTGGTGCTGTCCGGTGCCGAGTTCCGCCTGCTGCGGGTGTTCGTCGGGCATGCCAACAAGGTGCTGTCGCGCGAGCAGCTGGTGGCCCTGAGCAGTGGCCGCAGCTACGAGTCGCAGGATCGCGCGATCGACCTGCAGGTCAGCCGCCTGCGCAACAAGCTGGGCGATGACGGCGGCAGCGACGGGCTGATCAAGACCGTGCGCAACGAAGGCTACGTACTGGCGACGGCGGTGGGGCTGGAATGAAACGCCTGCGGCGCTTCTTCGCTTCGATGGTGGGGCGCCTGTTCCTGATCCTGCTGCTGGGCATGGCGGTGGCCGCGATCGGCGCCACCGTGCTGGCCAGCGCCAAGCGCCAGCAGGAATTCGAACGGCAGAACCTCAACCGCATCGCCGACCGGCTGCAGGGCTACATCAACCTGCTGGACGGCAACCCGGAGTTGCGTGAGCGCCTGTTGGCCGTGGGCGGCCCGAGCGTGCGCGAGCTGCCCGACGGCGCACGCCAGGGCCGCAAGGACACCGCGATGATGGCGGTGCTGGACGACCGGCCCGGCCCGGTGGCGCATGCCCAGGTCCACTTCACCTCGTTCCGCTCCTGCCTGCCGCGGTTGCCGGAGCTGCTGCCGCCGCCGCCGCCGCACAAGATGGGTGCTCCCAAGCGCCCGCGCGAGCGCGATCCGGCGTTCATCCCGCCCAAGTGCCGGGCCGTGTCGGTGGTGCTCAGCGACGGCACGCCGCTGCGGCTTGCGCTGGACTCCCCGGCCGTGGCGCACAACGGCATCCTGGCGGTGGACCCGCTGTTCCTGACCCTGCTGGTGATCGCCATCGCGATCCTGGCCTATATCGTGGCGCGCATGGCCAGCGCGCCGCTGCAGCGCCTCGCCGATGCCGCCGCGGCGCTGGGCGACGACCTGCAGGGTGCGCCGATGCCGGTGACCGGGCCGCTGGAAGTCAAGCGCGCCGCCGAAGCCTTCAATGCCATGCAGCAGCGCCTGCAGCGGCACCTGGGCGAGCGCACGCAGATGCTGGCCGCGATCACCCACGATCTGCAGACGCCGGTCACCCGGCTGCGGCTGCGGCTGGAGAACGTGACCGACGAGGCACTGCGCGAGCGCCTGATCGGCGATCTCGGCGCGATGCAGGCGCTGATCCGCGAGGGCCTGGAACTGGCCCGAAGCGCCGAAAGCGCCGAACAGCGCGCTGCGCTGGTGCTGGATTCGCTGCTGGAGAGCATTGTCGAAGACGCCGCCGAAGCCGGTGCCGACGTGCGCTTCGACCACGCCAGCGGCGCGGTGATGATGTTGCGCCCGTTGGCCATGCACCGGTTGTTCTCCAACCTGGTGGACAACGCGGTGATGTACGGACAGTCGGCGCGGGTGAGTGTGGAACAGACCGAGCATGACGTGGTGGTCCGCATCCGCGACAGCGGCCCGGGCCTGGCCGAGGACGAACTGGAGGCCGTGTTCGATCCGTTCGTGCGGCTGGAGACCTCGCGCTCACGCGATACGGGCGGCGCCGGGCTGGGCCTGACCATCGCCCGCGCGCTGGCCGAGAAGGACGGCGCCACGCTGCACCTGCGCAATCATCCGCAGGGGGGACTGGAGGCCGTGGTGCGTTGGCCGGCCACCTGGCGGGTTGCCCCCGGAACCCGCACCGGATAGATCTTCACGACCGTTCGGGCGCGGATTTGCCTACTATGGGCACCTCTTTGCCAGCTTCTCCCCCATGAGAGCGCACGAATCGACCGGCCTGCGGGCCGGGGCGTCCCCTCCCAACGCCATGCGGGCAGGCCTGCACGGATGAGGGAACGGGGGGGCGTCACCCGGCGGCGGCCGGTCCAATCCAGGGGACGCGTCCTGCCGTGGCTGCAGGCCGCCGGGCTGTGCCTGCTGCTGTGGCTGGCGGCCAGTCCGTCGCTGTCGGCGCAGGATGGGCCACCGCCGCTGCGCGACTACGCCATCGACGTGTGGACTTCGCGCAACGGCCTGCCGCACAACTCGCTGCGCGACATCGCGCAGACGCCCGAAGGCCATCTCTGGTTCGCCACCTGGGAAGGTCTGGTGCGCTACAACGGGCTGGACTTCACCGTGTTCGACCGCAGCACGCGGCCGGGCCTGCGCGACAACGGCGTGGGCGCGCTGTATGTCGACCGCGCCGGCAGCCTGTGGATCAGCGACTCGCGCGGCAATGTCACCCGCCGCGGCAGCGATGGCCAGTGGCGGGTCTGGGAACACCAGCCGGGAACGCCGCAGGTGCTGATCCAGGCGATGCAGATGGACAGCCATCGGCGCCTGTGGCTGCTGTACGAAGGCAAGGGCATCGGCAGCCTCGATCCGGACGGCCGCATCGAATACACACCGCCGGCGGCCGACGTGCCGATGGCGATGAGTTTCACCAAGATGGTGGTGGACGCCCAGGACCGCGTGTGGGTGGGCACCCTGGATGGCCTGGTGGTGCGCGACAACGACGGCGTCCTGCGCCGCGCGCCGGAGAGCTTCGGGCTGGGGCGTGGCCTGGTATGGCCGTATCGTGCGCCCGACGGAGTGATGTGGATCGTGGCCGGCGAGCGGATCTACCGCATGCAGGACGGCGTGCCCGAACTGCAGCACCGCCTGCCTGGCCAGATGCACATGACCGCGATGCTGCAGGACCGCCACGGCGATCTGTGGCTGGGCACCGAGAACCAGGGCCTGCTGCGGCTCTCGCGGCATGGGCTGGAGCGGCTGCCGGCCGGCCTTTCGCTGCCGGGTGGGCGCGTGGTCAGCCTGCGCGAGGATGCGGAGGGCAGCATCTGGGTCGGCGCCAACGGCGGCCTGTACCGCCTGCGCGAAACGCTGTTCAGCAGCTACACCGAACGCGACGGACTCAGCGGCGACTACGTGCGCACCGTCTACGAGGACCGGCAGCGCCAGGTGTGGATCGGCAGCGCCAGCGGCCTGGACCGGCTGGACGGCGATGGCCGCTTCCATCCGATCGCGCTGCGCAACCAGGGCGGCAAGCCGCCGTCGGTGTTGAGCCTGGCGCAGGACCGTGCAGGCGATCTGTGGGTGGGCACGTTCGGCGACGGCGTGTTCCGGGTGGACGCGCAGGGCCGGGTGCTGCGCACCTACGGCACCACCGATGGGCTGCCGGGGGGGAACATCCGCGCGATGAGCATCGACCGTGACGGCGGCGTCTGGGCCGGCACGCAGAAGGGCGTGGTGCGTATCGATGCGCGGGGCGTGGCCGTGCCGACCGTGCCCGGCATGCCGACCGGGCTGATCACCGCCTTGACCCACGATGCCGACGGCAACCTGTGGATCGGCACGATCGAGGGCATCCGCGTGCTGCGCGGCAACCGCGTGCAGGCCATCGACCTGGAGCGCATGGGCGGCGGCCGCAGCGTGTTCGGCTTCCAGCAGATCGGCGATGCGATGTGGGTCAGCACCGACCGTGGTCTGTACCGGTGGCAGAACGGCCGGCTGGCTCGGGTCGGGCTGGAGCAGGGCATGCCGGTGGATACGGTCTTCCAGCTGGTGCCCGACCGCGTCGGAAATGTGTGGATCAGCAGCAACCGCGGCGTCCTGCGCACCGACATGACGATGCTCAACGATGTGGCTGACGGGCGCACGCCGCGCATCGACGTGGAGCACTACAACGAAATCGACGGCATGGCCAATTCGCAGGCCAACGGCAGTTCCGGCCCCTCGGCGATCCTGCGCCAGGATGGGACGTTCTGGGTGGTCACTGCCGGTGGCCTGAGCACGGTCGATCCGCTGCGGCTGCAGCGCTTCCGCGAGCGGCTGGCGCCGCCGGCGGTGATCGAGAACGTGCAGGTGGATGGCACGCCCCTGCACTGGCAGGGCAACGACCACAACCGCATTCCCGGCGGCAAGCGCCTGAGCGTGAGCTATGTGGGGCTGAGCTACCTGCTGTCAGAACGGATCCGCTACCGCACCCGTCTGGAGGGCCTGGACAGCGGCTGGATCGAGCGCGGGCAGCAGCGCAGCGTCGAGTTCATCGGTCTGCCGCCGGGCGAGTACACATTGCATGTGTCGGCAGCCCACCCCGGCGGCGCATGGAGCGACAGTGAAGCGGTCTGGGCATTCACTGTCGAGCCGTTCCTGTGGCAGCGCCGCAGCGTGCAGGTGATCGCCTCGCTGCTGCTGTTGGCCGGCCTGGTGGCGCTGTACCGCTATCTGATCAAGCGCTACAAGGCCAGCAACATCCGCCTGGCGCGGATGGTGCATGAGGCCACGCGCGACCTGCAGGCGCAGACCGTGCACCTGCAGGCGTTGAACGAGGAGAAGACCGCGCTGGCCGAGCGCCTGGCGGTGCAGGCCGAAGCGTTCGAGCGCCAGGCGCGCGAAGACTCGTTGACCGGCCTGGCCAACCGCCGCGCGTTCGACGAAGCGCTGGCGCGCGATTTCGCCCGCTCGCAGCGCAGCCGCCACCCGTTGTGCCTGGTAGTGCTGGACATCGACCACTTCAAGGAGGTCAACGACCGGCACAGCCACAGCGTCGGCGACGTGGTGCTGGTGGAAGTGGCGCGCCTGATCGCCTCGGCATGCCGCGACTCGGACATGCCGGCACGCACCGGCGGTGAAGAGTTCGCCCTGCTGCTCAACGACACCCGCCTGGACGAAGCGGCGCAGGTGTGCGCCCGTCTGCGTGGCCTGTTCCACGACCACCCCGACTGGGCGGGCGTGCCGGGCCTGAAGGTGACCTTCAGCGCCGGACTGGTCGAACTGGATGCGGCCGACCGCACCCCGATGCTGCTGTATCAGCGCGCAGACCGCGCGCTGTACCGCGCCAAGAGCGAAGGCCGCGACCGCACCGCGATCGGGTGACGGCCGGGTAGCTGCCGACCGTTGGTCGGCTGCCGGTGCCGCGTGCAAGCGCCGGCATCAACGCGCGGGTGGGTCAGGGGCGCGGCCAGGCGTTGGCGATCGTGCAGAACAGCTTGGCGGTCTGCTCGGTGTCGTACACCGCGCTGTGCGCTTCGTCGGCGTCCCAGCCGAGCCCGGCGGCATTGGCCGCGCGCGCCAGCACGGTCTGGCCATAGGCCACGCCGGCCAGGGTCACCGTGTCGAACACGCTGAAGGGATGGAAGGGGTTGCGCTTGTGGCCGGTGCGGTTGACCGCGGCATTGACGAAGCCCAGGTCGAAATGCGCGTTGTGGCCGACCAGGATCGCGCGTTGGCAGCCGTATTTTTTCACGGCGGCGCGGACGGGCGCGAAGATGTGGTCGAGCGCGTCCTTCTCGGACTTGGCCAGCCGGAACGGGTGGTCGAGGATGATGCCGGTCACTTCCAGCGATTTCGGGTCGATCTCCAACCCCTCGGCCGGAATCACGTGGGCGCTGGCGGTCTGGCCGGGATACAGCAGGCCGTTCTCGTCCATTTCGATCGGCACTGCGGCGATTTCCAGCAGCGCGTTGCGGTTGCAGTCGAAGCCGCCGGTTTCCACGTCGATCACGACAGGCAGGAAACCACGGAAGCGGTGGGCCATTGCCAGGTTCGCCGCGGGGGCAGTCGTTTCGGCGGCGGCAGGGGGCAAGGCGGCATCATTCATCCGTGGATTCTAGCAGAGGGGGCCTGTACGCCCCCGCCGCTCAGGCCAGCGCGGGACGGTGTCCCGGGCGCCGGCGCAGCAGGTGGTCCACGCTCAGCGGGCCGGCGCCCTGCAGCGCCAGGGGCAGCAGCATGGCCATGAACAGCAGCGGCAGCTTGAAGTTGCCGAACCCCTGGTCGGTGATGGCATAGCCCTGCCACAGCTCGGCCAGCCCGTCCCAGTGCATCGGCCAGTGCACCGCCCAGGTCGCCACCACGGTCAGCACAAGCAGGCTGCCGGCGGCCAGCCGGGTGCCCAGCCCCAGCAGCAGGCAGAGCGCGCCGACCAGCTCGAACCCGGTGGCCAGGTGCCAGTTGAGGCTGGCCGGCAGCTGGTCGAACGGAAATGGAAATGCCTGTTGCAGGTCGCCGAACCAGTTCTGGCCGTGCAGCTTTTCGCGGCCGGACTCCAGATATTCCCAGGCCAGCAGCAGGCGCAGGCCCAGCGGGGCGATCCACGGCGCAAGCCGATCCAGCCGGTCGCGCAGGGCGACCCGGTGCAGTGTCTTCATCAAGGGGGAACTCCTGGGAAACGGGTCAGGCAGGCGGAGGGGACGGGCCGATCACGGCGTGGCGCAGGAACTGCTGCAGGAGCGCGGCACCCTCGGTGAGCAGGGCATCGCCGGGCAGGCCGTGGGCCTGCGCCAACGCCTGCAGGTGGTCACCGCCGGTCTGGCCGGGCTGTTGGCCGATGCGCTCGAGCAGGTGGGCGGCCAGCGGGCTGATCGTTGCGAAGCGCACCTGGCCGTCCGGGTCGCGCCGCACCAGCAGCCCGGTCGGGTCGGCCGGGGGCTGGAGCGGTGCATCGGCGCTGCCGAGCCGATGCACCGGCCAGTGGTAGAGCAGGGGCCACGCCAGCGGCGAGCGCTGCAACGGCGCCCCCAGCGGGTCGAGGCCGGTGGCAACGGGCAGGGGGCGCGCGTCGAGCTGGTAGAGCGCGGTCTCCACCCATTCGTAGTGCGCCAGTTCGGCCAGCGCCGGATGTGGCAGTGCCGGGTGTGCCTGCAGCCACTGCACGAACTCGGCGGCCAGTTCGGTGAACAGCGGCGTCTGCGCGCGGTGGTCGGCAAGGAAGCGGCCTACCAGCGCTGACCAGGCCTCCTCGCCCAGCAGTCGCGCGCACACCGGAAAGCCGTTGCCGAGCAGCCCCAGCACGTTGTTGAACACCAGCCGCCGGTAGATGCCCAGCCGGCGCGGGTCCAGACCGGCCGGCGCGGCAACGCGCTCCGGATCGCGCAGATGGGCGGTAAACGCCCGTTGCTGGGCGTGCAGCCGAGGGGACGTGTCAGCCATTGGACGCCGCTCCGTGCGTGGCCATCAGCCCGCGGATGACGCGCAGTTCGTCGCGCAGTTCCGCATAGGGTGGAAAGTTGAAATCGCGTTCGAGCAGGGTGGGACGCATGCCGATGCGTGCATAGGTACGGCCCAGCAGCTCCCACACCGGGTCGATCACCGCACTGCCGTGGGTATCGATCTTGAGGTCGTCGGCGTCGTCGAGGTGGCCGGCCACATGCAGGCAGACGATGCGCTGCGCGGGCAGCCCGGCGATGAAGGTGTCGGCATCGTAGCCGTGGTTGAACGCGTTGACGTAGACGTTGTTGACGTCGAGCAGCAGGTCGCAGTCGGCCTCGGCGAGCACGGCGTTGGTGAAGGCAAGCTCGTCCATCGCCGGTTCCGGCGCCAGGTAGTAGGACACGTTCTCCACCGCGATGCGCCGGCCCAGCAGGTCCTGCACGCGGGCGATGCGGGCGGCGGTATGGCGCACGGCTTCCTCGGTGAAGGGAATCGGCAGCAGGTCGTACAGGTGGCCGTCATCGCTGCAATAGCTCAGGTGTTCGCTGTACAGCGGCACCCGGTACTGGTCGAGGAAGCGACCCACCTGCAGCAGCAATGTGGTGTCCAGCGGTGCGGTACCGCCCAGCGACAGCGACAGGCCGTGGCAGCTCAGCGGATGGCGCCGTGCCAGCTCGGCCAGCTGCTCACCCGCCGGGCCGCCTACGCCGATCCAGTTCTCCGGTGCGCACTCGAGGAAATCGAAATCGCCGTCGGCGGCCTCGCGCAGATCCTGCAGCAGCGCACGGCGCAGGCCCAGTCCGGTCGCCGCCGCAGGCAGCGGCGACCGGGGCAGCGCGGTGGCGGGGGAGTCAGTGCTTGGCACCGCACTTGCCTTCGCCGCACTTGCCTTCGGCGGCCTTGCCGGCTGCGGTCGGGGCCTTGGCGTCGCCCGCCTTGGCCTTCGGCTTGCCCTTGTCGGCGCCACACTTGCCTTCCCCACACTTGCCCTCGGCGGTCTTGCCGGCCGCCGCGGCGCCGGCCTTCTCCTCGCCCTTGGCGCCATGCGCACCGCATTTGCCTTCGCCACACTTGCCTTCGGCGGTCTTGGCGGCGGCCTGGCCGGCAACGAGGTAGCCCTGCGCCAGGTCGGTCATGCTCAACGCAGAGGCCGACGTGGTAGCGCCCAGGCCGGCGGCCAGGGCGGTGGCGGCCAGCAGGGACAGCGAACGGGTGGATGTGCTCATCGATGGTGCTCCTTGGTATGGGCCAGTGCCCGGGATGGCTGCAGGTGGGGGCAGCAGGTGCGGCCATGATGGCCAGAGCCGGCTCAACGAATCCTCACACAGCATTCAACATTTCGTGAAGTGTGGGGGCTTCCCATCATGGCAATGCAACAGGAACGTTGGTCTCCGGTTGGACGGGACCCGGCGTGCGGTACACGCACGAAAACCAACCGCAATCCCCGATGTAGTGCCGGCCGCTGGCCGGCTTCCGCGAGGCGCCCGTGGTCTCGACCCAGCGCCCGACCCACCCGCCGCGGCGCACGCAAAGGCTCAAGGGCACACAGCGGTGTCTCCGGTCGGGTCTACCGCGAGCCTGAAGGGCCCCGTCGCAGCGTGCAGGCCCCTCGGCAACTGTCCCCCGGCCGCCGCCTGGCGGCGACGACCTCCTCCTTTAGGTTGCCCAGGGGCCTGCACACCGCGACGGGGTCGGCTTGCGGCACACGCACGAAAACCAACCGCAATCCCCCAATGTAGTGCCGGCCGCTGGCCGGCTCCTGCGACGCGCCAGCAGTCTCGACACGTGGGCCGCGATGCCCTTGTGGGCGAACTAAAGGAGGAGGCGACGGCCGCAGGCCGACGCCGGGGGACATTCGCCGGCAAGGGCATCGTGGCCCAGCGCCCGACCATCCGCCCGCCGCGGATGGACGCCGATCAAAAAAAAGCCGCGACCCGAAGGCCGCGGCGTGTGCGCCCTGCGTTGGCAGGACCCCTCAGACGTGATCGGTGCTGCTGGTTTCGTCGCGTTTCTCGCGCGGCGGCAGGGCCTGCTCGCCGTGTACCAGGAACCACACGTTCTCGGCGATGTTGGTGGCATGGTCGCCCACGCGCTCCAGGTTCTTGGCCATGAACAGCAGGTGCGTGCAGGGGGTGATGTTGCGCGGGTCTTCCATCATGTAGGTGAGCAGCTCGCGGAACAGCGCGGTGTACTGCGCATCCAGACGCGCATCGTCGTCGCGCAGGGCGAGGGCGGCGGCGGCGTCGTTGTCGCGATAGGCCTCGATGGCGCGGCGTACCTGCTGTGCGGCCAGCCGGCCCAGCGAGCGCAGGCCCTGGATCTGCGGCAGCGGCGGCACCTTGCTCAGCGCGATCGAGCGCTTGGCGACGTTGGCGGCATAGTCACCGATGCGTTCGATGTCGGCCGGAATGCGCAGGCCGGCCAGGATCTCGCGCAGGTCGCGCGCCATCGGGCCGCGCAGCGCCAGGCGCATCACGTCGTGGCTGATCTGCTGTTCGAGGGTGTCGATGGCTTCATCGTTGGCGATGATGCGCTGGGCGGCGTTCTCGTCACGCTTCTCGATGACGTCCATCGCCGCCTCGAGCTGGGCGACGGCCGTCTCGCCCATGCGCACGATCTCGGCCACCAGGCGCTGCTGTTCTTCGTCGTAGCTCTTGACGATGTGGTCGTTGGGACTGTTCATGGTGATTCCAGGTTGTAGAGCCGGGCTCTGCCCGGCTGCCGTTGCCGTTGCCGCGTAAGGGGCCAGGACAGGCTCAGCCGAAGCGGCCGGTGATGTAGTCTTCGGTCTGCTGCTTGTTGGGCTGCGAGAAGATCACTTCGGTGCGGTCGTGTTCGATCAGGTCGCCCAGGTACATGAAGGCGGTGTAGTCGGACACGCGCGCGGCCTGCTGCATGTTGTGGGTGACGATCACGATGGTGTAGTCGTGCTTGAGCTCTTCGACCAGCTGCTCGATACGGCTGGTGGAGATCGGGTCGAGCGCCGACGTCGGCTCATCGAGCAGCAGCACGTCCGGGCGCAGTGCCACCGCGCGGGCGATGCACAGGCGCTGCTGCTGGCCGCCGGACAGCCCCAGCGCGCTCTGGTTGAGCTTGTCCTTGACCTCGTCCCACAGCGCGCCCTGGCGCAGGGCCTGTTCGACGCGGTCGGTCATCTCCGACTTGGACAGCTTTTCGTGGTGGCGGATGCCGTAGGCGACGTTCTCGAAGATGGTCATCGGGAACGGCACCGGCTTCTGGAACACCATGCCGACCTTGCTGCGCAGGCGGTTCATCGGGTACTTCGGCGAGAGGATGTTCTCACCGTCCAGCAGCACTTCGCCGCGCGCTTCCAGCTTCGGGTACAGCGCATAGATGCGGTTGAAGATGCGCAGCAGGGTGGACTTGCCGCAACCGGACGGACCGATCAGCGCGGTGACGCGCTTTTCGGGGATTTCCAGGTCGATGCCCTTGAGCGCATGGAACTTGTCGTAGTAGAAGTCCAGCCCGCGTGCGGCCAGCTTGATCGGCGCCGGGGTGTGCAGGTTTTCATGCGAGGCCGGGACCACGATGCGCTGCATCGGCACGGCGTTGGAGAGATCGTTCATGGCGATGTCCGTGGAAAGGTCAGTCATGGGAGATACGGTTGCGCAGCAGGATGCCGCGCGCAGAGAGGCTGACCAGCAGCACGAACACGGTCAGCACCAGCGCGCCGGCCCAGGCCAGCACCTGCCAGGATTCATACGGGCTGCCCGCGAACTGGTTCATCACCACCGGCACGGAGGCCATCGGCTGGAACACGTTGCTGTTCCAGTACTGGTTGCCGAAAGCGGTGAACAGCAGCGGCGCGGTCTCGCCGGAAATGCGGGCCAGCGCCAGCAGGATGCCGGTGACGATGCCGGCGGCCGCACTGCGGTACAGCACCTGCACCGTCACCTTCCACTGCGGGATGCCGAGCGACAGCGCCGCTTCGCGCATCTGCGAGGGCACCAGGCGCAGCATTTCATCGGTGGTACGCACCACCACCGGCAGCACGATGAAGGCCAGCGACAGGGCACCGGCGAATGCCGAGAACTGGCCGCCGGTCTGCATCACGTACAGGGTGTAGACGAACAGGCCGAGCACGATCGAGGGCGCGGACAGCAGGATGTCGTTGACGAAGCGGACCACCGTGCCGGCCTTGCGGGCGTTGCCGTACTCGGCCAGCCAGGTGCCAGCCAGCACGCCCAGCGGGGTGCCGATCGCGATCGCCAGACCGCACATCACCGCGCTGCCGAAGAAGGCGTTGGCCAGGCCACCTTTCTGCATCGGCGGCGGGGTCATCTTGGTGAACAGGTCCAGGTTGATCCCGGCCAGGCCCTTGGAGGCCAGCGTCCACAGAATCCAGCCGAGGAAGAACAGGCCGAACAGCGCGGTCAGGCAGGACATCAGCAGCGCGACCACGTTGACGATGCGGCGGCGCAGGTACAGCGGTTGTGCGGAGGACGGGGCGACGGTGGACATCAGTTGCCCTCCTTGCGGGCGAGGCGCATCAGCATCAGGCGGGCGATCGCCAGCACGACGAAGGTGACGATGAACAGTACGAAGCCGAGCAGCAGCAGCGCCGAGCGGTAGGTTTCGGTGGCTTCACCGAAGTCATTGGCGATCAGCGCGGCGATGGTGGTGCCCGGTTCGAGCAGCGAGGGCGACAGACGTACGCTGTTGCCGATCACGAAGGCCACCGCCATCGTTTCGCCCAGGGCGCGGCCCAGGCCGAGGAAGATGCCGCCGATCACCGCCGAGCGGGTGTAGGGCAGCACGATGTCCCAGCTCACTTCCCACTTGGTGGAACCCAGCGCGTAGGCCGATTCCTTCAGGCGGGTCGGCACGGTGAGGAACACTTCGCGCATCACCGAGGAGATGAACGGGATCACCATGATGGCCAGCACGAAGCCGGCGGTAAGCACGCCGATGCCCAGCGGCGGACCCTGGAACAGCGGCCCGATGATCGGCAGCGTGCCGAGGTGGTCGTTGAGGAACGGGGTGACGTATTCGGTCATCACCGGCACCAGCACGAACAGGCCCCACATGCCGTAGATGATCGAGGGGATGCCGGCCAGCAGTTCAATGGCGGTACCGACCGGGCCACGCAGCCAGCGCGGGGCGACTTCGGTCAGGAAGAAGGCGATGCCGAAGCTCACCGGCACGGCAATGACCATCGCGATCAGCGCGGTGACCAGGGTGCCGTAGATCGGTGCGAGCGCGCCGAATTTGTTCTCGACCGGATTCCATTCGGACGAGTAGAAGAAGCTCAGGCCCTGCTCCTGCAGGGCATGGCGGCCGCCCCACAGCATCGAGAGCGCGGCGCAGGCCAGGGCGACCAGCACCAGGATGACGGTGGCGATCAGTACCCAGCGGAACAGAGTGTCGTTGCGGGCATCACGCAGGTCGCGGGTGGACGGTGCGGGGACAGGCTGGGCAATGGCATTCATGGGAAAGGCAGGGGCCCGAGAGATGTGGTGCGGCGTGGTGGCGACAAGGGAGGGCCCGCGCAACGCGCGGGCCCGGGTTGTCATTTGAATTCAGCAGCCCAGTAGGCTTCGATCTGCGTCACCAGCTCGGCCGGCAGCGGCACGTAGTGCAGTTCATTGGCCTGCTTCTGGCCGTTTTCGAAGGCCCACTTGAAGAACGCCAGGGTGTCCTTGCTGCGCTGCGCATCCTTGGGCTGCTTGTGCATCAGCATGAAGTTGGTGGCGGTGATCGGCCACGCCTGGTCGCCCGGTGCGTTGGTGATGACCAGGTTGAAGTCCTTGGCGCTGGCCCAGTCGGCGCTGGCGGCCGCGGCGGCGAAGGTATCGGCGGTCGGCTGCACCCAGTTGCCGGCGGCGTTCTGCATCGAGGCGTACGGCATGCCGTTCTGCAGCGCGTAGGCCAGTTCGACGTAGCCGATCGACCCCTTGATCTGCTTCACGTACGAGGCCACGCCTTCATTGCCCTTGCCACCCACGCCGTCCGGCCACTGCACCGAGGTGCCTTCGCCGACCTTGCTCTTCCAGTCCGGGCTGACCTTGGACAGGTAGTTGGAGAAGTTGAAGGTGGTGCCCGAGCCATCCGAGCGGTGGACCAGGGTGATCTTGCCGTCGGGCAGCTTCACGCCCGGGTTGGCGGCGACGATGGCCGGGTCGTTCCAGGTCTTGACCTTGCCGAGGAAGATGTCGGCCAGCAGCGCGCCGCTCAGGCGCAGCTTGCCGGCTTCCAGGCCGTCGATGTTCACCACCGGGACCACGCCGCCGATGGCGGAGGGGAACTGGCCAAGGCCGGCCTGGGCCAGCTCTTCGCTGCTCAGCGGCTTGTCGGAGGAACCGAAGTCGACGGTGCCGGCCTTGATCTGGGCGATGCCGCCACCCGAACCGATGGACTGGTAGTTGATCTTGGCGCCGGTGGCGACGTTGTAGTCGGCCGACCATTTGGACACCAGCGGGAAGATGAAGGAGGCGCCGGCGCCGGAGATTTCGGCGGTGAGCCTGTCGCCGGCGGCCGGAGCGGCGGCGGGGGCGTCGGCGGCCGGCGCGGCAGCCTGGCCTTCAGCGCCCGGCTTGCAGGCAGAGAGGCCCAGCGCGATGGCCAGGGTAAGGGCGGTCAAGCCAGCCGTGTGCAGTTTCATGCGTCACTCCGTAGCGGGATGGGGGCCGGTCTCTCCGGCGACGCTGCTATGAAATGATGTTTTTGTTACAGCCGTATGACGGCGTGACCGGGCGCACGGGAAAGGCCCGTGGGACGGGGGTCTGGGCGCAGATGCCGGAAAAAGAAAAGGCGCGGATCTTGCGATCCGCGCCCGGGGGTGGGGGGGGGGGGGAGACCCGCCGCCCCCCCTTCCTCTTCCCGCGGTTTCCCAACATCCCCAC
>NZ_JBMOWY010000054.1:0-68540 GCF_049310345.1 Stenotrophomonas sp. GZD-301
GGTTCCGGGCGAAGAGACCGAAAAAAAAAAGGCCGCGACTCCTCCGCCCCCCCCCCGGCGGCGGCAGGGGAGAGAGGACCTGCCGCCGCCATTGCCTTGTCCGGTGGTTCAGAAGCGTACCGACCACTGGCGATACCTGCCGGGGGTGGGTCACGACCGGGGTCGTGACGGCACCTCAATACTTCAGGTTCTGCGACCAGTAGGTCTCGATCTGCTTGACCAGGGTGTCCGGCAGCGGCACGTAGTCGAGCTGCTTGGCCTGGGCATCGCCGTTCTTGTAGATCCAGCGGAAGAACTCCTGGGTCGCCTTGGCGTTGGCGGCGTTCTTGGGCTGCTTGCGCACCAGGATGAAGTTGGTGGCGGTGATCGGCCACGCGTCGGCGCCCGGCGCGTTGGTCATGACCAGGTAGAAGTCCTTCGAGCTGGCCCAGTCGGCGCTGGCGGCCGCGGCGGCGAAGGAGGTGTCGCTCGGCAGGACGATCTTGCCGGCGGCGTTCTTCATGGCGGCGTAGGACATCTTGTTCTGCAGCGCGTAGGACAGTTCGACGTAGCCGATGCCGCCCTTGATCTGCTTGACGTACGCGGCGACGCCTTCGTTGCCCTTGCCACCGATGCCGACCGGCCACTGGACCGAGGTGCCTTCACCGACCTTGCTCTTCCACTCCGGATTGACCTTGGAGAGGTAGTTGACGAAGTTGAAGGTGGTGCCCGAACCGTCCGAGCGGTGCACGACGGTGATCTTGCCGTCCGGCAGCTTGACGCTCGGGTTCAGCGCGGCGATGGCCGGGTCGTTCCAGGTCTTGATCTTGCCCAGGAAGATGTTGCCCAGGGTCGGGCCATCCAGCTTCAGCGCGCCCGGGGCGATGCCGGCCACGTTGATCACCGGCACCACGCCGCCGATCACCGACGGGAACTGGGCCAGACCGGCCGAGGCCAGTTCTTCCGGCTTCAGCGGGGCGTCGGAGGAGCCGAAGTCCACGGTCGCCGCCTTGATCTGGGCGATGCCGCCGCCCGAGCCGATGGACTGGTAGTTGACCTTCTTGCCGGTGGCGGTGCTGTAGTCGGCCGACCACTTGGACATGACCGGGTAGATGAACGAGGCGCCCGCGCCGGTGACATCGGCGGCGTTGGCGGCAAACACGGACGACGCGGCGAGGACGACAACGGCGGCGCGCGACTTGAAGGCGTGGATCACGGGATGGCTCCTGGGATGGATGACGGTGCGGGGTGTCCCGCCCGGCGCCCATTCCATAACGGTTCGATGACAGCGCAGCGTCTGTCATATGACGCAACCGTGACAGGGTGCGGCACCGCCCTGCGACGCCCGGCGCAGTGACGTTGTCGGCGTCACAAAGTGCGCTGCGTCACGCAATTTCGCGCAGGGGGGTGCCCCTCAGTACGGGCTGAGCGCGTCCAGGACGGGGTACGCGGTGCCGTCATGGCGCAGCCGGTAGCTGCGCTGGATGGCCGGGCGTTCCGTGTCCACGCACTGATCGCCGCGCAGGGCGCTGCGTCGCTCCACCTCCCGTTCGCGGACGATCAGGTCGGCAAATCCGTGCGGGCGCGGCGGGCCGACCGCCAGGGTCCGCGCGATGGTGCGGAACTCGCCGGCGCACCGCGTGTCCCACTCGCCCTGGGCGATGTCGATGCTGATCGGCTGGGTCAGCATCTGCAGGTGGCCGGGCGCATAGGCGAGCAGGCGCAGCCGGGTTTCCGAATAGGGGTTGGGGCTGGACGAGCCCGTGAACCGGGTGCGCACGCCGAAGGTCCAGTGCGCGTCGTCGAGGCGGTAGCGGGCGGTATCCAGGGTGACGCCGTCGAAGCGGACGGCGTCGCTGTCGACCGCGCCACGGAGCACGCTCCAGGCACGCGGAGTGGCGCTGGCGGTGTCGACCACCATCAGCTCGAGGTCGCCGTCGGGCGCGTCAGGCAGGCTGTCGCGGTCGTTCCAGACCGGCACGGCCAGCAGCGTCAGTTCGGGATGCGCCGGCCAGATGCGGCAGGTGCCTGCGTAGGGCTCGCGGCGCCAGCCCGCGCGGTCGGGAAGCACGTCGGCGGGGCGTGCGGCGTAGGCATGCTCGATCACCGCGACGGCGTTCGTGCACTGCTGGGCGTGGGCGGCGGGAATGGCGGCTGCAAGCGCTAGCGCAGGCAGGAGCAGCAGGGTGGGGCGCATGGGGCCATCCGTGGGGAACGTGGCGCACAGCATACGCAGGCGGCACGGCATGCAGGCCCAACGAAAAGGGGCGCAGCCTGCGCTGCGCCCCTGGTGTTGCATTGATGCTGCAGGTCTTACCAGAAGAACTGCATGCGCGCTTCGAGGATGTTCGGGTCGTCGTTGACGAACGTACGCGAGGTCGCGTTGTACTTCTTGCTGTCCACCATCACGTAGTTCAGGGCGAACTTGGTGTTGGAGCGCCAGTAGTAGTTCACACCGACGGTCCAGATGTTCATCTTGCCACCCAGCACGCCGTCGACGATCGGCGGACGGCCGGCCACCGGGTTGGCGCTGACGTTGCCGTCGTTGAGGTCCATCTGGTCGTAGCGGGCGCCCAGCTGCCACATGCCGCGGCCCGGCTCGTCCGGCAGGCCGGTGGTCGGGGTGCCGCCCTTGTAGCCCCAGCTCTCGCCGGTGATGTTCCACAGGCCGCTGACGTAGAAGCCATCGCTGGTGTAGTTGTCGCGGGTGTAGCGCTTGGCCTTGCTGGTGTAGTACTCGGCCTGGGCCTTGAACGGGCCGCCGATGTACATCGCTTCGGCGCCCAGCGTGCTGACGCGGTCGGTGTCGACCATGTTGCCGCTGTCAACCAGACGTGCGGTGGCCAGGTCGGCGTTCGGACGGGCGCGCACACGCAGGGTGTCCGCGTCGGTGTCGTAGTCGACATAGCTCAGGCCGAAATGCAGCACCTGGCCCTTCTCGTTGATCGGCGCCCAGGTACCGCGCGCGCCGTAGCCGCTGCCGTGGGCCAGGTTGCGGGTCAGCTCGCGGCCGAAGGCGCTGGCAGTGACCGACCAGTTGTTGTCGCCGATGCTGTAGGCGGCGCCGAGGCGGCGGGCCACCGCGTAGGTGTTGGTGACCGTCGCCTTGGAGATGAAGTCGTTGTTCTTGGTGCTGGACAGTTCTTCCAGGCTGTTGGGCTGCTTGAACTGGCCGAACTGCACGAAGTGGTTGGCGTTGCCGGCCAGCTTGTACTTCAGGTTGGTGTCCAGGAATTTGTCGGCCTTGGCGTCGTAGCCCACCACCCATTCCACATTGCCCGGGCCCTTGCCCTTGAGCACCAGCTCGGCGCGACGCAGCTCGAACTCGCTGTCCTTGCCGTTGCCGGCATCGCCGCCGTTGAGGTCGGTCAGATCGTTGTCGAACCAGTTGCCGTCGGCCTGGACCAGGCCTTCGAAGGTGATCTCCGAACCGCCGATCACGTCGATGGCCACTTCAGCGTGAGCGGCCGGCACGAACAGCGCAGCCGCCACGGCCGCAGTAAGAAGTTGGCGATGCAGTTTCATGGAAAGGAGCCTTGCAGGCAGGTGGGAAGATGCTGCGCAGGCTAATTAGTGAAGATTGCGTAAATGTGACAGTTTCAGACAAACCGTCGTCCGCCGGACCCCGCGGCCCAGCAGGGCTTTCCATGAATGCCCGGCGCAGATGACCGCCGGGTTGCGTGCAGATGGCAATCGCCGCCGGGGTTCAGGCGGCGGTTTTTTCCTTGTACCGGCACAGGTCGCGGATCACGCACTGCGGGCAGTCGGGCTTGCGCGCCTTGCACACGTAGCGGCCGTGCAGGATCAGCCAGTGGTGCGCGTCGAGCAGGAACTCGGCGGGGATCACCTTGACCAGCAGGTCCTCCACCGCGCGCACGTCCTTGCCCGGCGCCAGCCCGGTGCGGTTGGCCACGCGGAAGATATGCGTGTCCACCGCCATCACGGGCTCGCCGAAGGCGGTGTTGAGCACCACGTTGGCCGTCTTGCGGCCCACCCCCGGCAGCGCTTCGAGCGCGGCGCGGTCGCGTGGCACTTCGCCACCGTGGTCGCGGATCAACTGTGCGCAGGTGGCGATCACGTTCTTCGCCTTGGCGTTGAACAGACCGATGGTGGCGATGTACTTCTTCAGGCCGTCTTCGCCCAGCGCGAGCATCGCCTGTGGCGTGCTGGCCACCGGGAACAGTTTGCGCGTCGCCTTGTTGACGCCCACGTCGGTGGCCTGCGCCGACAGTGCCACCGCGATCAGCAGCTCGAACGGCGTGCTGTATTCCAGCTCGGTACGCGGATGCGGATTGAGTTCGCGCAGGCGCGTGAACATCTCGATCACATCGGCCTTGGGCATGCGCGCGGCGCGCGGTGCCGCCTTCCTGATGACGGCCATCAGGCGCCGTGCCCGGCCGCGCGGGCCTTGGCGCGGGCAAGGATGGCCGCAGCCGCCGACGGCAACGCAGGCTTCGCATCCGGCGTGGTCGCGGCCGGTGCACGCCGCGCGTCGCGCTCGGCCGCACGGCGGCCCAGGCGGACCGCGCGCTGGCGGTAGCGCTCGCGTGCGGCCCACGCACGGGTGAGCTGCTGCTGGGCCTGCAGCAGGCGCGCGGGCAGCTCCGGATGGCCGGGCAGGCGGTGCGCATCGCCGGGCTGCGGCACGTAGTCCATCAAGCCGGCCGCGAGTGCGCCGTCGATGTCGTCGTCCAGCAGC
The DNA here is from genome assembly GCF_049310345.1 of Stenotrophomonas sp. GZD-301. NCBI lineage: Bacteria > Pseudomonadati > Pseudomonadota > Gammaproteobacteria > Lysobacterales > Lysobacteraceae > Stenotrophomonas > Stenotrophomonas sp. GZD-301. The sequence continues at coordinate 4,679 of NZ_JBMOWY010000054.1, forward strand.
AGCGTCAGCAGCCGCGCGGGCAGGGCAGGGTCGTTGGCCATCATGATCAGCGGTTCTGGAACACCGGCGGACGGCGGGCAAGGAAGGCGGCGGTGCCTTCGCGCATGTCCTCGGTAGCGAACATCAGCCCGAACTGCGCGGTTTCGTACGCCAGGCCTTCGCCCAGCGCGCACTCGCCGCCGATATGGACAGCGTCGAGGATGCCACGCAGCGCCAGCGGCGCCGCCTGCGCCAACTGCTGTGCCAGCGTCTGCACGCGCGCATCCAGCGCATCGGCGGGCACCACCTCGTTGACGATGCCGAACTGCAGCGCACGCGCGGCCGTGATCGGTGTGCCCAGCAGACACAGTTCCAGTGTCGCGGCGCGGCCGCACAGACGCAGCAGGCGCTGGGTGCCGCCGAAGCCCGGAATCAGCCCCAGGTTGATCTCCGGTTGGCCGACTTTGGCGGTTTCGGCCGCGATGCGCAGGTGGCAGGCCATCGCCAGTTCCAGGCCGCCGCCCAGCGCAAAACCGTTGATCCGGGCGATCACCGGCTTGGGCATGCGTTCGATGCAGCGCATCAATTTCTGCCCGAGCGCGGAGAAATCACGACCCTGAACCGCGCTGAGTCCGTTCATTTCGGCGATGTCGGCCCCGGCCACGAACGCCTTCGGACCCGCCCCGGTGAGCACCACCACGCGCACGGCCGGATCGGTCTCCGCCGCTGAAAACGCGCTGTAAAGCGCCTCCAGCGTCGCCCGGTCGAGGGCATTGAGCTTGTCCGGGCGGTTCACGGTGAGGGTGCGGATGGCGCCGTCATCGGTCACGGCGAGGGGGGAATCGGCCACGGCGGGGCTCCTGGAAAAACGTTAAAAAAAAGTGAGGTTGAACTCTTGAAACGAAGTCAGGTCAGAGCTTGCGTCGTTAGTGGCGGTTCAACGTTGCGGCGGCTATCCTAACCCGTCGCCTCAGGGCGGCCCAACGCGTCCTGAGTTACCACCCCTGGAGAAATGTTTGATGAAGTTGCGTTCTATCGCGGTCGCCGTCGCGGCCCTGGCCCTGACGGGCAATGCCTTCGCCCAGGACACCTCGTCCGAAAAGGGCAAGCTGAGCTATTACTTCGGTTACGACTACGGCAACAATCTGGCTGAGCTCACCTCGCGCGGCGAGCAGCTGGACATCAACTCGGTGGTGAAGGGCCTGCAGGATGCCTACGCCAAGAAGCAGCCGGCGATCACCGCCGAGCAGCTGAAGCCGGCCGTCGAAGCCTTCCAGAAGCGCGAGCAGGGTCGTGCGCAGGCCGCCAAGGCCGAGTACGACAAGGCCGCTGCCGAAAACAAGACCAAGAGCACCCAGTTCCTGGCCGCCAACAAGGCCAAGCCCGGCGTGCAGACGCTGCCGAGCGGCGTGCAGTACCGCGTGGTCGACGCCGGCACCGGCGCCAAGCCGACCCAGGCCAGCACCGTGCAGCTGGAAGTCGCCGGCCCGTACCCGTACGGCACCCGTCCGGCTGAAGCCCGCCCGGCGCAGCAGATCCCGGCAATGAAGGTCAGCGAAGTCGAAATGAAGGCCATGCGCGAAGCGCTGCTGCTGATGCCGGCTGGCTCGAAGTGGGAAGTGACGCTGCCGCCGGAACAGGCCTATGGTGCCGATCCGCGCACGCCGTTCCCGCCGAACGTCGCCGTGCAGTTCGAAATCAAGCTGATCAGCGTCAAGTAAGATCAGGCAGTCACAGAAACGCGCCGATGGAAACATCGGCGCGTTTTTTTTATCTGCAGCCACTGCGCGATCCGTGCTCTCGATCCAGCCTGCCAATCGCGCTACTGTTGCAGAGTGCAATCACTGGACGATCCCCCGCGTGCCAACCTCACCCCCTGCATCGGTATCTGCGCGCTGGACAGCGCCGATATCTGCGCGGGGTGTCTGCGCACCGTGGATGAAATCACCCGCTGGCGAACGATGAGCCGTCACGAACAGACCCATGTCATGCAGCACACGCTGCCATTGCGCGAGCAGTTGCGGCAGTCGCTGCGCGGTTCGCTGGCCGAACACGCGCGGTTGATGCGCGCGCTGCATCCGCTGGATGCGCCGCCGACCGGCGATGGCTGGAACCACAGCGAGCTGAGTGACCTGCTGCCCCCCGGCCCGCCGGTTGAAGCGGCAGTGCTGGCCGGCATCATTCCACGCGAAGGCGGTGCCCAGGTGCTGCTGACCCGGCGCACCGACACCTTGCGCCATCACGGCGGCCAGGTCGGTTTTCCCGGCGGACGCATGGAAGCGGACGATCGCGATGCCGTGGCCGCGGCAATCCGCGAAAGCGATGAGGAAATCGCGCTCAAGCACGATCAGGTGCAGGTGCTTGGCTACCTGGATCCGTTCGTCACGATCACCGGCTACCGGGTGATGCCGGTGGTGGCCGTGATCGACCCGGCATTCGTGGCCGTGCCGCAGCCGGACGAGGTGGCCGAAGTGTTCGAAGTGCCGCTGAACTATCTGATGGAGCCGTCCAACCTGCACCAGGTGGAGATTGACCATCGCGGCCGCATCCGCCACGTGCTGGAGTACGGCTGGCCGGGCCAACGCATCTGGGGCGCTACCGCCGCCATTCTCTACAACCTGCGTCGCCGCCTGGAGCAGACCGAATGACTTCCGCACCGCTTCCCTGGACCACCCTGGTCGATGTTGCCGCCCTTGCGGACGCCCTGCAGCAGGGCGAGGCGCGCGTGCTCGACGCGCGTGCCACCGCCAGTACCGCCGTGCGCGTGGTCGATGCCCGCTTCTCGCTGGCCGACCCGCAGTCCGGCGCGCAGGCCTATGCCCAGGGTCACCTGCCCGGTGCGCTGCATGCGGACCTCAACCGTGATCTGGCCGACATGGGCAAGCACGGCCAGGGACGTCACCCGCTGCCGGACAGCGCGGCGTTCGCCGCGCGGCTGGGGCAGTGGGGCATCGGGCCGGACACCCAGGTGGTGGTCCATGACGCCGGGGACGGCAGCATGGCCGCCGCGCGCCTGTGGTGGCTGCTGCGCCTGATCGGCCATCGCCGTGTCGCCGTGCTCGATGGCGGCCTGGCCGCCTGGCAGGCCGCCGGTCTGGCGCTGACTACCGAGGTGCCGGAGGTGCCCGCGCTGCCGCCGTACCCCGGCCAGTTCGATCGCAGCCAGATCGCCTCGGCCGGCGAAGTGGCGGCGCGCCTGAAGCATGCGCCCGGCTGGCTGCTGGATGCCCGGGCCGGCGAGCGGTTCCGTGGTGAGGTGGAACCGTTGGATCCGGTTGCCGGGCACGTCCCCGGTGCGGTCAACCGCCCGTTCGCGTTGAACGTCCACGACGGGCGCCTGCGGCCGGCGGCGGATCTGCAGGCCGCGCTGCGCCCCCTGATCGGTACCCACGATCCGGACCAGGTGGTGCTGATGTGCGGATCGGGCGTCACCGCCTGCCACCTGCTGCTGGCGATGGAAGTGGCCGGCCTGCAGGGCGCGCGCATCTATGCCGATTCGTGGAGCGGTTGGGTCGGCGATGCCAGCCGCCCGGTCGCCACCGGCCCCTGAGGCACCCACCGCCCGGCGTCAGGGGCGGTTCGCATCCAGCGGCTGCAGCGGCACCGCCGCCAACACCCTTGGCCACGGGAACAGCGGACCCGGATCGCGCTTGCGCGGCACGCGCCGCTCCGGGTCGTCGCTGGCCACTTCCTCGCGGGTATCCAGCCATTCGTGACCGGCGATGTGCCGCAGCGCGGGCAGCGCGTCGCACAGGTGCTGCAGCAGGTCGATCAGCGCGGCGATCTGCGCCTCGGTGTACGGCTCGTCCATTGCCTGGTGGCGTGAATCCAGCCAGTGCGGGTAGCGGCCGGTGTTGACCAGTTCGATGCCGATCGAGCGCGGGTTGTGGCCGCTGACATGGTGGGCGATGCGGTCCACCGCCACGTACTGGACGATGCGGCCATCGCGGTCGATGTAGTAGTGCCCGCTGTTGCCGCTGCCGCTGTCGTACAGCACACGCTCGCCGTAGTCGCGGGCCATCGCCAGGTCCGGCAGCTCGGTGCAGTGGATCACCACCAGATCGATGTCGGCCGGGGCGCGTTCGCCCAACCGTGCCACATAGGGCAGGGGCTGCAGGTCGATCGGGGGCGGGGCGCGGCCGGGCATGGCGCGATGCTAGCATTCCGCCATGAACGCTCATATCCAATCCTGCAGGGCGCGTGCATGAGCCGCGGCCACTGCATCCTTTCCCACGGGTTCGAAAGCGGTCCGGACGCCACCAAGGTGACCGCGCTTGCCGAGGTTGCCCAGCGCCTGGGCTGGACCCACGAACGCCCCGACTACACCGACCTGGACGCGATGCGTGCGGTGAGCAGCGTCGGCGACGTCCGCGCCCGCCTGCAGCGCCTGGCCGGCCTGGCGGCGGCAGCCGCCGCACGCGGGCCGGTGGTGCTGGCCGGTTCCAGCCTTGGCGCGTACATCTCGGCCATCGCCTCGCTGCAGGTGCCCACCCGCGGCCTGTTCCTGATGGTGCCGCCGACCACGATGGGGCCGATGCCGGCGCTGGACGCCGCCCCGGTGCCGACCAGCGTGGTGCACGCCTGGCACGATGAACTGATTCCGCCGGCACAGGTCATCGCCTGGGCACAGGCCCGCTCGGCGCGCCTGCTGCTGGTGGATGACGGGCATCGGCTGAACAACCACGTCGAGGTCTCGGCCAGGGCGTTCGAGGACCTGCTGCAGTCGCTGGAGTGAACTGGGGAGCCGGCCGGCGGCCGGCACTACCGGCAACACAGGCTCTCTGCCAGCCGGGCAGGGCCCGGCTCTACCGTACAATGGCCGTCCCGGCCCCGCGCCGGGCCGCTTGCCGTGCCCGGTGGGCACCCCCTTTCCGCTGACCTGCGATACCGATTCCGTGAAATTCTTTGTTTCCTGCGCCAAGGGCCTGGAGTACCTGCTCGCCGACGAACTGCTGGCGCTCGGCCTGGACAAGGCCACCGCCACCATCGCCGGCGTCAACGCCGAGGGCGAGCTGCCGCAGGCGCTGAAGGTGGTGCTGTGGTCGCGCCTGGCCAGCCGCGTGCTGTGGCCGCTGACCGAGTTCGACTGCCCGGACGAAGGCTCGCTGTACCAGGGCGTGTCGGCGATGGCGTGGGACCGGCACATCAGCCCCGAGCTGACCCTGTCGGTGGACGCGCACGTGTCCGGGACCGAGATCACCCACGCGCGCTTCGCCGCGCAGCGGGTCAAGGACGGCGTGGTTGACAGCCTGCGCGCCAAGGGCCTGGAACGGCCGTCGGTGAACACCGAGTTCCCCGATGTGCGCATCAACCTGTCGCTGCGCAAGGGCCGGGCAAGCATCTCCATCGACCTTGGCGGTGGCCCGATGCACCGCCGTGGCTGGCGCATGGCGCAGAACGAAGCGCCGCTGAAGGAAAACCTGGCCGCGGCCGTGCTGATGCGCGCCAACTGGCCCAAGATCCATGCCGAAGGCGGTGGCCTGCTCGACCCGATGTGCGGCAGCGGCACGCTGCTGATCGAAGGCGCGCTGATGGCCGCCGACGTCGCCCCGGGCCTGCAGCGCCACGGCAGCATTCCGCCGAGCCGTTGGCTGGGCTTCGACCGGGATGCCTGGAACTCCCTGATGGCCGACGCGCGCGCGCGAGAGACGGCCGGGCGTGCGGCACTCAAGCAGGTGATCCACGGCAGCGACATCGATCCGCATGCGATCCGTGCTGCCAAGGAAAACGCCGAGACCGCCGGTGTGGCCGAGGCGATCTGGTTTGGCGTGCGCGATGTGGCCGACATGCAGGTGCCGCCGCAGGAAACCGGCTGCGTGGTGTGCAACCCGCCGTACGACGAGCGGCTGGCCGCCGATGCGGTGCTGTACCGCCGCCTCGGCGATGCGCTCAAGCGCGCGGTGCCGCAGTGGCGCGCCAGCCTGCTGTGCGGCAGTGCCGACCTGGCCTTCGCCACCGGCCTGCGCGCCAACAAGAAGTACCAGCTGTTCAACGGCGCGATCGAATGCGCGCTGATCGTCTGCGATCCGATCGCGGTGCCGCAGCGCGAGAACGCCGGCCAGCCACGTGAGCTGAGCGAAGGCGCGCAGATGGTGGCCAACCGCCTGCGCAAGAACATCAAGAAGTTCAAGAACTGGCGTGCCCGCGAGGCGATCACCTGCTACCGCGTGTACGACGCCGACCTGCCCGAGTACGCCGCCGCGATCGACGTCTACGAAGAGGACGCCGGCGCGCGCCGCACCTTCCTGCACGTGCAGGAATACGCGGCACCGGCGACCATTCCCGATGTCGATGTGCGCCGCCGCCGCAACGAGCTGCTGTCGGCCGCGCGCGAGGTGTTCCAGGTGCCGGCCGAGCAGGTCGCACTGAAGTCGCGCGAGCGTGGCAAGGGCGGCAGCAAGTACGGCCGCTTCGAACAGCGCGGCGAGTTCGTGCTGGTGCGCGAGAACGACGCCCTGCTGCGGGTGAACCTGTTCGATTACCTCGATACCGGCCTGTTCCTGGACCACCGCCCGCTGCGCTGGCACATGGCCCAGGAGGCGATCGGCAAGCGCTTCCTCAACCTGTTCTGCTACACCGGCGTGGCCAGCGTGCAGGCGGCGGTAGCCGGTGCGGCGTCGACCACCAGCGTGGATCTGTCCGGCACCTACCTGCAATGGTGTGCCGACAACCTGGCGCTGAACGGCAAGGGCGGCAGTCAGCATCAGCTGATCCAGGCCGATGCGCTGGCGTGGCTGGAAGCCGAGCGGCACCGCTTCGACGTGATCTTCTGCGATCCGCCGACCTTCTCCAACTCCGCCCGCGCCGAGGACTTCGACGTCCAGCGCGAGCACGTCCGCCTGCTGCGGGCGGCCGTGGCACGGTTGAGCCCGGAAGGCGTGCTGTACTTCTCCAACAACTTCCGCCGCTTCAAGCTGGACGAAGAAGCGATCAAGGAATTTGCCGAGTGCAAGGAGATTTCCGCCGAGACCATCGGCGATGACTTCGAGCGCAACCCGCGCATCCACCGCGCCTGGGAACTGCGCCGCTACGGCGCGTGACGGAGAGGGGCTGACATGGACGACAGCCAGCTTCTCGCCGACGGACTGCTGCTGCGTCCGTTCGAAGATGGCGATGCCGCCGCGTTCGCCGCGGCGGTGCGGGAATCGGCCGACGGCATGCGGCGCTGGATGCCGTGGTGCTCCACCGACTACGGCGTGGAGCAGGCGCTGCAGTGGTTCCAGGCCTGCCGCAGCGGCCGCGCAGCGACCACGGCCTACGAGTACGGGGTGTTCGACCTGGCCACCGGCGCATTCGTGGGCGGTGCCGGGTTGAACGCCATCCGGCACGATCACCGGTTCTGCAATCTGGGGTACTGGGTGCGGCAGTCGCGGCAGGGCGAGGGCATCGCCACCCGTGTCGTGCGCGCGCTGGCGGTCCAGGCGTTCGGGCCGCTCGACCTGCAGCGGGTGGAGATTGTCGTGGCGGTGGGCAACCTGGCCAGCGAGCGCGTGGCGGTGAAATCCGGTGCGCTGCGCGAGGGCGTGGCGCGCAACCGCCTGGTCATCGACGGCCAGCCCGCACCGGCGCACGTGTTCTCACTGGTGCCCTGAGCGCCGCCACGGCGGCCCGCCCGCCGCGGCGGGCAGCAGGGCTCAGAACAGCGCCACCACCGCACCGATCACCGGCAGTGCCCACGCCAGGGGCACGATCCACCGCGGGCGGAACGGGTACAGGCCAAAGGCGATCAGCAGACCGCCGACGGTGAGCGCACCCAGCCACAGCACCGGGCCCAGGGCCCAGCCGTGATCGGCCACGCACAGGGCGAACGCCACCGTCACCAGCGTCCAACCGACCCAGCGCCACAGGCGCATCCGTGCCGGTGTGGCCTGCGCCTTGCCATGCAGGTCCAGCTGGTGCTTGTCCATCGCCAGCGACAGGGCGGTGAAGCCCGAGAAACACAGGGTAATGGCCAGCAGCATCATGCCGTGGCCTCCGCGGCGGCGGCGGCCTGCTGGCGGCGCTTCTTCTCGGCCGCGCTCAGGGCCGGCTGCCAGCGCTGCATGCGCAGGCCGCAGTACGCGAGCATCGCGCCGAAGGCGATCATGGTGAGGTCGAACCCGGCCAGCACCCAGTCGCCGCTGCGCAGGGTCACGCCCAGGTGCGCGTGGGTGGTCAATGCGTTCACCACCGGGATCAGCGCGAACATCGCCGCGCCCAGGTACAGCTGCCACGCCCACATCATCCGCTTGGGCCAGAGGAACGCGGCCAGCAGGGCGGCGCCCCACGCGTAGAAGAACACGTCGGCTTCGGCGGTCGACCGCTCGGCCATCTGCACCGGCAGCAGCCGGTTGCCCCAGAAGTACGCGGCGAAGGCGATCGGCAGGCCGGCCACCGCGCCGATGTTGAGTGCATCCACCAGGCGCAGGCCGAAGCCGATCTTGCCCGACTTGGCATGCTTGGGCCGCTCCTTGACCGCCCACAGCACCACGCCGCTGGCGACCATCAGGCAGCCGACCAGCCCGGACAGGAAGAACAGTGCACGCAGGCCCCAGTCGGCGAAGCGCGCCAGGTGCAGGCCGTACATCACGCCGCGGGTCTGGGTGGCGCCCCCGGAGGCCGGGCTGGCCTCGATCAGCGCGCCGGTTACTGCGTTGTAGCGCAGCGACGGCGTATCCACCGAGAGGCGCTTGCCGTCGCGCTGCTGGATGTCGATCACCGCATTGGCCGCGCCCGGGTGGTACAGGGTGAAGCCGCCCACGTCCGCGCCCTTCCATTCGGCGCGCGCGCTGTCCAGCAGCTGCTGGATCGGCAGTGCCACCGCACGCCCCTCGGACGGCGTATCGATGTCGGCCAGGCGCGCGAACGCCTCGCTGAAGAACGCGTCCTCATCCTTGGGGTAGGCCACGTTCACCCCCCACGGCAGGTACATGAACATCAGTGTCACGATGCCGGTGTAGGTGATCATCGCGTGGTAGGGCAGGGCCATCACCGCGCTGACGTTGTGGAAGTCCAGCCACGAACGCAGGCCCTTGTCCTTCCGGAAGGTGAAGAAGTCCTTGAAGATCTTCTTGTGGGTGATCACCCCGGTGATGATGGCCACCAGCATGAACATCGCGCAGAAGCCCACGAGGTAGCGCGCCCACAGCACCGGGATGTAGTGCAGGTCGAAGTGCAGGCGGTAGAAGAAGTCGCCGCCGCGGGTCTCGCGCGCGGCCACTTCCTGGCCGCTGCTGGGGTCCACCGTGGCATCGCCGAAGCGGCCGCCACCGCGACGGCGGCGCTTTTCGCCCTCGGCCGGGGGTTTGACCATCGATTCGGGATTGCGCCAGAACATGCGCATCGCCGGGTTGCGCGGGTCGGGCAGGGTCACGTTCCAGCTTTCGGCCTGGGGTGCCTTGTGCTGCAGGAAGGCGATCGCGCGTTCGGCCGCCACATCGGCGCCCACCGTGCTGCGCGGCAGCTCCGGACGCATCCAGCGGCTGATTTCCTCGCGGTAGTAGCTGGCCGTGCCGGCCATGAAGATCAGCAGCAGCAGCCACCCGACCAGCAGGCCGGTCCAGGTGTGCAGCCACGCCATCGATTGGCGGAATCCGTTTTTCATGCGCCCGCCCTCATCAGTACGGTGCCCAGCCAGAACAGTCCGGTGGGGATCAGGATGCCGACCCAGGCGCGCAGTGCGGTGCGCGTGGCGAATGCCCACAGGGCCGCACACGCGCACAGGGCGATGGCCACCAGCATGCCGGTCAGTACGGCCTGCCCGCGTGCGATGGGCAGCGCGACGGCGAAGAACATCGCGCACGTTGCCGCCAGTGCATAGCCACCGAGGATGGCGGCCAGCGAGCGCGACAGGACGCCCAGCCAGGGGCGGGCGAACAGGGCGGTGAAGCGGGTATGCCAGCTGGCGTTGGGCGTGCTGTCCACGGAAACCTGCAATAGCGAGTCGAACAACGGGCATCACCGGCCGCAGCCGGTGACAGGAAAAGGTGGCCGTCCGTGGCCGGGGCGGAACCGTGCCGGCATGAGGCCGGCAGGTCCGCATCCAATGCAGCGGTTACAGCTTCCAGCGCAGGGTCAGCCGCACATTGCGCGGTTCGCCCCAGTACACGCCGTCGTAGAACCCGACGTTGCTGTAGTACTTCTTGTCCAGCAGGTTGTTGATGTTGAGCTGTGCCGAGAAATTCTCGTTGAACTGGTAGCCGGCGAATGCGCTGACCAGGACGAACGCGTCCTGGGTGATCGGCGACTTGTAGGTCTTGCCACTCGTGAGGTAGTCGGCCGCCGGGCGGTTGGTCATGCGCCAGATCTCGCTCTGCCAGGTCACGCCGCCACCGAGCGACAGCTTGTTCAGGACCCCGCCGGGGCGCCAGCTGGTGTTGAGCCGGAAGGTGTCCACCGGGGTGCTCGTGTTCTGGCGCACACCCTGCTGGTTGCGGATGGTGGTGTGGGTGTACCCGGCCGACAGGCTCCAGTGCTCGGTGAGGCTGCCCTGTGCTTCCAGTTCCCAGCCCTTGACCTTGTTGCCCTTGCCGGTGGAACGGTAGGCGGTGCTGCCATCGGGCAGCGAGCCTTCCGGCACCGAATCGTCCACCTCGGCGATGTTGTCCTTCAGGCCCTTGAACACGGCGGCGGAGGTGTTCAGGCGGCCGTCGAGGAACTCGCCCTTGACGCCCGCTTCCCACATGTCGCCGACCACCGGCTCCAGATAGTCATTGTTCCTGTCGCGGTAGTTCTGCGGCTGGAAGATGTCGGTATAGCTGGCGTAGGCGCTGAAGTTGCCGCCGAAATCGTAGATCAGGCCCGCGTACGGGGTCAGCGAGTCGTCGGGCTTGTAGCCGCCACGACGGGTGCCGGTGAGGGTGCCGGCGCTGTCGCGGTCGTAGGTCCAGGTGCGCGTTTCCCAGCTGCCGTAGCGCGCGCCCAGCACGGCCATCAGCGGGTCGGCCAGCTGCAGGCGGGTGGCGATGTAGGCCGCGCGCTGCTTCAGCTCGTCCTGCGACTGCAGCCAGGAGTAGCGGGTGACATTCAGCGGGGCGACGTCGCCGGTCCAGTGGCGCCAGTCGGGCACCTTGTCGTAGCCGTTGGCGTAATCGATGTCGGAGGAATCCGGCACCTCGCCCTTGCGCACCGACTGGCCGAGACCGACCACCAGTTCATGCTCGCGGCCGAACAGCTGGAACGGGCCGCCGGCGTTGAGGTCGGCCACCTGCATGTCGCCGCGCTCGCCGAAGGCGCCGATGTAGGCGATCACGCCGCTGCCGTCCGGGCGCGGATAGCCGGCGGCGCCGTACCAGACGTTGCCTTCGGTCTCGCGCTTGGAGCGGGTGTAGCTGCCCTTGATCGACCAGCCATTGCCCAGCTGCTGTTCAACACGGGCGAACGCGGACTTCTCCACGATCGGCCAGCTGCTCCAGCGCGCCGACAGGTTGGTCGAGCGCGGCAGATTGGCCGGCTGGCCATCCACGCCCCAGTACGGCAGCACGCCCCAGGTGACGCCCTTGGTTTCCGGCGACTGGTACTCGTAGCCGGCTTCCAGCAGGGTGCTGTCGGTCAGGTCGGCCTGGACGATCGCGTAGAAGACGTCCTTGTCCAGCCGGTACACGTCGCGGAAGGAATCGCTCTGCTGCTTGGCCGCGACCACGCGGGCGCGCACCCGGCCGTCCAGTGCGATCGGACCGCCCAGGTCGACTTCCATGCGCTGGTTGCCCCAGCGGCCCAGGGTCAGGTTGGCGCTCATCGCCACGGTATCGGTCGGACGCTTGCGCACCATGTTGATCGTGCCGGAGGGGTCGCCGGCGCCGGTGGTCAGGCCGGTGGCGCCGCGCACCACTTCGATGCGGTCGTAGATCACGCTGTCGGTGTTGGTCTTGATGTAGCCACCGAAGGTGTTGAGCATCCCATCGACCTGGAAGTTGTTGATGTTGTAGCCACGCGACACATAGTTGATGCGTTCGCTGTCGGTGACCGCCACATGCACGCCGGTCACCTGGCCCATCACGTCGGACAGGGCGAACAGGCCCATGTCGTCCAGCCGCTGGCGGGTGACCACGGTGACCGACTGCGGGGTGTGGCGCAGCGACAGGTCCAGCCGGGTCGCCGTGCGCGCCTGCTTGACCGTGTATGCGTTCGGTATGTCGCCCTTGGCGGTGACCTTGACCGCGTCCAGCGTGGTGGCGTCATCGGCCGGTGCGGTCTCTGCACGGGCCTGCAGCGCGGGCAGGCCGAGTGCGGTGACCAGGGCGAGGGCCAGCAGGGACGGGCGGGGCAACGGCGAAGCGGGCGTAGCGATCATGGTAGCGGCGGTTCCAGGCGTAAAAGGTGTCAGGCAATCCATTGCGGGCCACGCCTTGCGCGACGCACGCGACAACGTGATGGAGCAGGCACGCCTGCATCGCCCGTCTTGCCGCTGCCGGGCACGGGGACGCTGCCGTTGGCGGCACACCCGGGGACGGAAGCGAATGGGGGTGGGGCAGTACACGGGGCGAAGCCAGCCGGTGCGAATCGCGCGGCACTGGCCTGGTGGGCTGGGCGTACAACCAGTGCGTGAATGATAGTCATTATCATTTCGTTCGACAAGCGTTATCAATTCGTTCGATGGCGACGCTGCGATACTGTGCGGATGGATGCTTGCGAATGGCTCGACCGTGCCGACCTGCCAGACCCCGCCGGGCGCGCGCCCGAGGACCTGGCTGCCGATGACCGCTGGTGGCGACAGGTGCAGGCGCTGTACGACCTGGACGATACGGTGGTGATGCTCGACAACGGGTACTGGGGCGCGATGGCGCGGCCGGTGCTGCAGGCCTACCAGGCCTGGACCGGGCGGGTGAACGCGGGCAACGCCTGGTTCGGGCGGCGCGCGTTTCCGCCGCTGCTGGAGCAGGCGCGCGCACAGGTGGCGCGGATGCTCGGCGTGGACCCCGATGAAATCGTGATCACGCGCGGTGCGACCGAGGCCATGCAGGTGCTGATCGCCGGGTACCGCCGGCTCGCGCCGGGCGACACGGTGATGCATGCCGACATCGACTACGACAGCATGATCACCGCCATGCAGTGGCTGGGCGAGCGGCGCGGCGTGCGCAGCGTCGCGATCACGATGCCGGAGCCGTTCACCCATGCGGCGGTGCTGGAGACCTATCGGCAGGCGCTGGCTGCGCACCCGCGCACGCGGCTGCTGCTGTTGACCCACGTCAACCATCGCAACGGCATGCTGCTGCCGGTCGCGGACATCGCCGCGCTGGCCCGTGCCGCCGGGGTGGAGGTGGTGCTGGATGCGGCGCACGGCATCGGCCAGGTCGATACGTCGCTGCCGGCGCTGGGCGTGGCGTTTGCGGGCATCAATCTGCACAAGTGGATCGGCGCGCCGGTCGGGTTGGGCGCGTTGTACATCCGCCGCGACCGCATCGCCGACGTGGCCCCGTACCTGGGCGAGCACGACGACGGCCGCATCGACGCGCGGGTCCACACCGGCACGCTCAACTTCGCCGCGTGCCTGGCCCTGCCCACGGCGCTGGCCCTGCATGCGCGGATCGGCGTGGCCAACAAACGGGCGCGGCTGCTCCGGCTGCGCAACCAGTGGCTGGATGCGCTGCGTGGCGATGACCGCATCGAACTGCTGGCCTCGCCGGACCCGCGCCTGTCCAGCGCCATCGCCGCGTTCCGCCTGCGCGGGGAAACCACGATGGCGGCCAACACCGCCACCGCCGAGCGCATGCTGCGCGACCACGGTGTGTTCGTGGTCCCGCGCGAGGGCCTGGCGTCGGGCGCCTGCCTGCGCGCCACCCCGGGCATCTTCACCCCGCCGGCGCAGATCGAGGCGCTGGTGGCCGCGGTACGTGCGGTGGCCGGCTGAGGCGGGTCAGCGCGCCGCGCAGGCCTGGCGTACCGCGTCGTTGATGCGCTGCGGGGCCTTCTGCCCGCTGAGGGTTTCGGCCAGCTCGCGGCGGAACCGCAGCTCCTCGCATTTCTCCGGATCGGCGGCGCCATCGATCACCGTGCCGCGGATCGGCGCGGCCGTGCGGCCGGCGTCGGCCTGCATGCGACGGCGCGCGTCGTACAGCTCGCGCTGCGCGCGGCTGCGCTCTTCCCAGCTGAGCTTGGGGTCCTTGATGATCGGCCGGGTCACGCCGGTGTCCTGATCGGCCGGGCACGGCACCGACTGGTAGATGGTCTGTCCGTTGGCCGCGCATTTGTAGATGCGCCCGGCCTCGGCGTTGCCCGCCAGCGCGCACAGCGCCAGCAGCACGATGGTGTTGCGCATGGATCCCCCCAGGCAGGCCACTCCGGCCCTGAATGCGCCGCAGAATACGTGAGCTGCGGCACAAAAACACCCGGTCAAAGCGTCAAGTGCGCCGTCCGCTACCAGTGCAGCCAGACGGTCAGGGCGTGCAGGAGCAGGCCGATCAACCCGCCGACCAACGTGCCGTTGAAGCGGATGAACTGCAGGTCGCGGCCGACGCTCAGTTCCAGCTGTTCCACCAGGTGGCGTTCGTCCCAGCCTTTCACGGTCTGCGCGATGTGCTGGGTGACGCCCTCGCGCAGGCGGCTGGTGAGGCGTTCGGCGCCGTCCATCAGGTGCTGGTTGAGCGCCTCGCGCAGGGCCGGGTCGTCCTGCAGCGACTGCCCGACCGCGGCCAGGCTGCGGCGCAGGTGGCCGGCCAGCGCCGAGTCCTCGCTGGCCAGGTCCTCGCGCAGGCTGGCATGGATGCGCGCCCACAGGCCCTGCACGTACTCCTGTACGGCGGGGTGGTCGATGATCTGCTGCTTGAGGTCCTCGACCCGCGCGGCCAGTGCCGGATCGGTGCGCAGGCGCTGGATGTACTCGCCCAGCCAGACTTCGTAGTCGCGCCGCAGCGGATGCTCCGGCTGCGCCAGGATCTGCTGCAGCTCGGCCAGCACCGCATGCGCCAGCCGTTCGGCCAGGCTGTCGCCGATCTCATCGATGGGCTTGACCCAGTTGACCGTGCTGGCCAGCTTGGGCCACTCGCGCTGGATGTAGCGCACGATCAGTGCCGACGCGCGCTGCTTGACCGCTTCGTTGCCCAGCCAGTCGCCGACCCGGGTCAGGCCCTCGTCCAGCACCCGCTGGTGCCGGTTGTCGGCGGTCAGCAGGCCGAGCAGTTCGCCCGCGGTGGCGGCCGCGTTCCATTGCCGCAGCTGCTGGATCACGAAGGCCTGGATACTGCGCCGGACCGCCGCTTCGTCGAGAAAATCCAGGGCCTGCAGCGCCCAGCCGCGTGCCATGTCGGCCAGCATCCGGGCCCGTTCGGGCTCGGCCAGCCAACTGCCGAGCCGGCTGGCCGGGTCGAACACCTGCAGCCGCGCCAACAGCGCCTGCGGTTCCAGGAACTGGTCGCGCACGAACACCGCCAGACTGTCGGCGATGCGGTCCTTGCTGTGCGGGATGATGGCCGTATGCGGGATCGGCAGGCCCAGCGGGCGGCGGAACAGGGCCACCACCGCGAACCAGTCCGCCAGCGCACCCACGGCGGCGGCTTCGCAGAACGCGCCGACCCAGGCCCAGACCCCGCGCTCGCCCATCCAGTGGCTGAGCACGAAGCCGGCCAGCATCGCCAGCAGCATCGCCAGCGCGATCAGTTTGAGGCGGCGCAACTGGGCGCGGCGCGGGTCGGGGGGCGAAAGGGGCGTCATCCCCGCAGTCTACCCAACCGCAGCACCACTTCAGGCCTCGGCCAGCTGCCTGCGCAGCGCGGCCAACTGCTGGCGCAGGGTGTCGTTCTCCAGCGTCAGCGCGATCACCCGCTGGCGCAGCTCGGCCGGGCCTTCGCCCAGCGCGGTCAGCGCATCGGCGATCTCGGCTGCGCGGCTCGGGTCGGCGTCGGCGTCGCCGTCGGCGCTGTGCAGCACCTCCTGCGGCGGCTTGCGCGGCTTGCGCTTGGCCTCGCGCACGCGCTTGGCGGCCTGCTTCAGCTCGTCCTTGCCGGCGGCGGCGGCCGCGCGCTGCTCGTCTTCGGGCAGCGCGGCCACGGCGGCGGCGGCGCTGATCGAGATCACGCCGGTCTTCACCGCTTCCACCAGTTCCGGCGCGGCCTGCTTGTGGATGCGCTCGATCATCGTGACCTGGCTGTTGCTCAGGCGCGCTTCGCGGGCCATCTCGGCGCGGCTGACCTTCGGTGCCGGTGCCCACGGCGGGCTGTCGGCATCGTCGGCCGCCTCATCGGCAGGGGCCGTGCCATCGCTTTCCTTCTGCAGCTGCGCCTGTTCCAGGCGGTGGCGCTCGGCCAGGATGTCGCGCTTGCGCAGGGCCAGCACGCCGCGCTGGAAATCCGAGACGCTGCGGCGGCCCAGATGCTGTTCGATCATCCACAGGTGCACATCGTCCATCGACTGGAAGCGCGTGTTCTGCACGGTCTGGAACGGCAGGTCGTGCTTGCGGCAGATGCCGTAGCGGTTGTGGCCGTCCACCAGCACATCGCCCCACAGCACCAGCGCATCGCGGCAGCCCTCGGCCAGGATGCTGCGCTCCAGTGCGTCGTGCTCGTCCGCGGTCAGCGGGTCGATGTAGGCCTTGAGTTCTTCTTTGACGACAATGTCCATGCAATCCGATACGCGAGCCAAACGTGACCGACCATTGTAGTGCCGGTCGCCGGCCGGCAACCTGATCGAGATGAACCGCGCGGGGCTTGACATCACCCGGTGGCGCGGATCGCCTCGCCCAGGATGTCCGCGATGCGGTCGATCTGCGCCTTGTCGATGATCAGCGGTGGCGACAGGGCGATCACATCGCCGGTGCAGCGCACCAGCAGCTGCCCGTCGCGGAAGCAGCGGTCGAACACGTCATACCCCCGGCTGCCCGGGGCGTCCTTGCGCGGCGCCAGCTCGACCGCGCCGATCAGGCCGAAGGTGCGGATGTCGATCACGTGGGGCAGGCCGCGCAACCCGTGCAGGCGGGTCTGCCAGTACTCGCCCAGTTCGATCGCGCGCTGGAACAGGTGTTCTTCGGCATAGGTGTCCAGCGCCGCCAGCGCCGCCGCGCAGGCCAGCGGGTGGCCGGAATAGGTGTAGCCGTGGAAGAACTCGATGGCCGCCGGCGGTCCCTGCATGAAGGCCGCGTGGATCGCATCGCTGGCCAGCACCGCGCCCATCGGTACCGCCCCGTTGGTCAGGCCCTTGGCCATCGTCAGCAGGTCCGGGGTGACCCCGAACCGCTGCGCCGCGAACGCGTTGCCGACCCGGCCGAAGCCGGTGATGACCTCATCGAACACCAGCAGGATGCCGTGCTGGTCGCAGATTTCGCGCAGCCGCTGCAGATACCCCGGCGCCGGCAGGATCACGCCGGCCGAGCCGGCAATCGGTTCGACAAATACCGCTGCGATGGTGGAGGCGTCGTGCAGGGCGATCAGCCGCTCCAGGTCCTCGGCCAGCTCGGCGCCATGCCGGGGCAGGCCGGGACTGAACGCATTGCGCTCCAGGTCCAGGGTATGGCGCAGGAAATCGCTGCCGGCCAGCAGCGGGCCGAAGGTCTTGCGGTTGTTGGGCAGCCCGCCGATCGACAGGCCGCCGAATCCCACACCGTGGTAGGCCTTCTCGCGGCCGATGAAGCGGGTGCGCTGCCCGTCGCCGCGCAGGCGATGGTAGGCCAGCGCGATCTTCATCGCGGTGTCGACCGCTTCGGAGCCGGAGTTGGTGAAAAACGCATGGTTCAACGTCGCCGGCGCCAGGGCGGCCAGGCGCTGGGCCAGCACGAACGGCAGCGGCGAGCCCATCTGGAACGGCGGCGCGAAGTCCAGCGTGGCGGCCTGCTGCTGGATCGCCTGCACGATGCGCGGCCGCGCGTGGCCGGCGTTGCAGCACCACAGCCCGGCAGCGCCGTCCAGGATCGGGCGGTCGTCGACATCGTGGTAGTACATGCCCTCGGCGCGCACCAGCAGGCGGGGCGCCGCCTTGAACTGGCGGTTGGCGGTGAACGGCATCCAGTACGCGTCCAGATCGGCCGGTACCTGCCGGGACAGCGCGCTCAGTGACGATTCGGAACGAGGCATGGCGGCTCCGCAGGGTCGTGATGGTCACGACTCTATCGCAGACGCGTCACGACGTGCCGTGAGGGCCGCGGGTATAAACCCGGTAGCCCACCCGATCGAACGAGGAGCCTCCATGACCGCCGCACGCACCCGCGCCGACTGGCAGCGCCAGGCCGATGGCCTGCACATCCCCGACCAGGCGTTCATCGACGGGCGCTACGTCGACGCCGCCAGCGGCGCACGCTACGCCTGCATCAGCCCGATCGACGGCCGTGTGCTGGCACAGGTGGTTGATGCCGACCACCTCGACGTGGACCGTGCCGTGGCCGCCGCGCGGCGCAGCTTCGAGGCCGGCCACTGGTCGCGGGCCGCCCCGGCGCAGCGCAAACAGGTGCTGCTGCGGCTGGCCGAGCTGGTCGAACGCGATGCCGACGAACTGGCGCTGCTGGAGACCCTGGACATGGGCAAGCCGGTGCGGGACGCGCGCCAGGGCGACCTGGCGGGGGTGCTGCGCTGCCTGCGCTGGACGGCCGAGGCGGTGGACAAGGTCTACGGCGAGGTGGCGCCCACGGCGCTGGATACGCTGGGGCTGATCACCCGCGAGCCGATCGGCGTGGTGGCGGCGATCGTGCCCTGGAACTTTCCGCTGCTGATGGCCTGCTGGAAGATCGCCCCGGCCCTGGCTGCCGGCAATTCGGTGGTGCTCAAACCGTCCGAGCGCTCGCCACTGAGCGCGCTGCGGCTGGCGGCGCTGGTGGCCGAAGCGGGCGTGCCCGACGGGGTGTTCAACGTGCTGCCGGGCCACGGGCAGCGCACGGGTGAGCCGCTGGCGCTGCACATGGACGTGGACGCGCTCGCGTTCACCGGTTCCACCGCCGTCGGCCGGCGGCTGCTGCAGTGCGCGGGGCAGTCCAACCTCAAGCGGACCTGGCTGGAATGCGGCGGCAAGAGCCCGAATCTGGTGTTTGCCGATGCACCGGACCTGGACACGGCCGCGCAGGCCGCCGCCACCGCGATCTTCTACAACCAGGGCGAGGTCTGCACGGCCGGCTCGCGCCTGCTGGTGCAGCGTTCGATCAAGGACGCGTTCGTGGCGCGGGTGCTGGCCTACGGGCGGCACATGCAGCCGCAGCATCCGTTCGAGCCGGACGCCGCGATGGGCGCGCTGGTCGACGCCGCCCACGCCGACAGCGTGCTCGAGCACGTGGCGCGTGGTGAAGCCGAGGGCGCCCGCCTGCTGCTGGGCGGCCGGCGGGTGGAGGTGGTGGCCGGCGGCAGCTACGTCGAGCCCACCGTGTTCGACGAGGTCGATCCGCAGCACGCCATCGCCCGCGAGGAAATCTTCGGTCCCGTGCTCGCGGTGATTCCCTTCGACCATGAGGCCGATGCGCTGCGCCTGGCCAACGATTCGGTGTATGGCCTGGCCGCAGGCGTATGGACGCGCGACCTGGGCCGTGCGCACCGCGTGGCGCGCGGCCTGCGCGCCGGCAGCGTCTGGGTCAACCAGTGGGATGGTGGCGACATGACCGCGCCGTTCGGCGGATACAAACAGTCCGGCATCGGTCGCGACAAGTCTCTGCATGCCTTCGACAAGTACACCGAGCTGAAGGCCACCTGGATCCATCTGGGGGCGTGAACCCCCGCGGCGGGCGTCGGCGGCGGACAGTCACGTCTGCAACCATCGTCCCGCCGCAGGCAACGGGCGTGGCAGAATCCGGCAGCTGCCCCTTTTCGTGTGCCCGATGTCGACTCCTGCCGCACCTGCCGTCAATTCGCCCCGCCGTGTGCTGCTGGCCAGCCTGATCGGCACCACCATCGAGTTCTTCGACTTCTACATCTACGCCACGGCGGCGGTGCTGGTGTTTCCGCACCTGTTCTTCCCCGACAGCAGCGACGGTGCGGCCCTGCTGCAGTCGCTGGCGACCTTCGCGGTGGCGTTCATCGCGCGGCCGGTTGGCTCGGCAGTGTTCGGCCACTACGGCGACCGCATCGGCCGCAAGGCCACGCTGGTGGCTGCGCTGCTCACGATGGGCGTATCCACGGTGCTGATCGGGGTGCTGCCCACGCATGCCAGCATCGGCCTGTGGGCGCCGGCGCTGCTGGCGCTGTGCCGGTTCGGCCAGGGCCTGGGGCTGGGCGGGGAGTGGGGCGGGGCGGTGCTGCTGGCCACCGAGAACGCGCCGCCCGGCAAACGCGCCTGGTACGGCATGTTTCCGCAGCTGGGCGCGCCGCTGGGCTTCCTGCTGTCGGCCGGCGTGTTCCTGCTGCTCGGCCGCGCGATGAGCGATGCCGACTTCCTGCAGTGGGGCTGGCGCGTACCGTTCCTGGCCAGCTCGCTGCTGGTCGCGGTCGGGCTGTGGGTGCGCCTGAACATCCACGAGACGCCGCAGTTCCAGGCCGCGCTGGACCGCAACGAACGGGTGCGCCTGCCGATGTGGACGGTCATCACCGCACATCCGATGACCCTGCTGCTGGGCACACTGGGGGCGTTCGCCACCTTCGTGCTGTTCTACCTGATGACCGTGTTCACCCTCGGCTACGGCACGACCGTGCTGCACTATGCGCGCGAGGATTTCCTGCTGCTGCAGATGGCCGGCATCCTGTTCTTCGCCGCTGGCATCCCGTTGTCCGCGCGCTACGGCGACCGCTGGGGCACGCGGCGCACGATGATCGTCGCCAGCGGCCTGATCCTGGCGTTCGGCGTGCTGTTCGCGCCGCTGTTCCAGGCCGGCAGCCCGTGGATGGTGCTCGCCTTCCTGTCGCTGGGCCTGTTCCTGATGGGCTTGACCTACGGCCCCTGCGGCACCTTCCTGGCCGAGATCTATCCGGTGCAGGTGCGCTACACCGGGGCGTCGTTGTCGTTCAACCTGGCCGGCATCCTCGGCGCGGCGCCCGCGCCGTACGTGGCCACCTGGCTGGCCGAACGCTTCGGCCTGGTGGCGGTGGGCTACTACCTCTGCCTGACCGCGCTGGTCACCATCGTCGCGCTGCTGGCGATGGGCCGCCGCGGGCGCTGATCAGCGGAAGAACCGCTTCAGCGTGCGGCCCAGCCAGCTGCCCTGCTGGTGCTCGCGGGCGAACTGGTTGAGGTGCTGCTTGACCTGCGGCGCATAGGCCTTGTCGTCGCCACGGATGTGGTTGAACAACCAGCGCGACAGCATCGTGCGCAGTTCATCGGTGATGTCCTCGCCGGCCTGGAAACGCAGCCGGTACTCGGCCACGCGCTTGCCGAAGATTTCGTGCACGCGCTTGTGCGCGGCGCAGAACGGATAGCCGGCTTCCTCCATCAGCTCCTCCTCGAAAGCGAAGTGCGACATGGTGTAGTCCACCAGCTCGTCGATCACCTCGGCCACCGCCAGTCGCTCCAGGCTCTTCTGCGCGACATGCAGGTGGTTGAGCATCTCCACGATGCGCATGTGCTGGTGGTCGATGACCTCGATCCCGATGTTGAGATCGTCCTGCCAGACCAGAAGTGCCATGATGCGTTCCCTGTGCTTTTCAACTGGGCACGACTCTAGGCACGACGCGGCCGGGCCGCGTTGATCTCGATCAAGGCGCCAACGCGGGTTCGCGCGCGCGGGCGTTGGTGCTGGTGGCCACCGTGGTGCAGTTGACCCGGTTGCGACCGCCGGCCTTGGCCAGGTAGAGCTGGCGGTCGGCTTCGGAAATCAGCCGATGCAGCGAGTCGCGCTGCGGGCGCAGGCAGCACAGGCCGATGCTGACGGTCATGCGCAGGGTGGTCTCGCCCAGGTTCACCTCCAGCGCGGCGATGGCCTGGCGCAGCCCCTCGAAGTAGGTCATGGCCGCCTCCTGGTCCAGCCCCGGCACCAGCAGGCAGAACTCCTCCCCACCGAACCGCGCGATCAGGTCCTGGTCGCGCGCGTGCGCGGCCACGGCGGCGGCCACCGCGCGCAGCGCATCGTCGCCGGCTTCGTGGCCGTGGGTGTCGTTGATGTGCTTGAAATGGTCGATGTCGATCATCGCCACCGCCACCTGTTCGCCGTCCAGGTGCAGCTGCGGCAGCTGGCGCTGGCTCTGTTCCAGGAAGCAGCGGCGGTTGGGCAGGCCGGTGAGGAAATCGCGCGTGGCCAGGTCCTGCAGGGTGCCGATCAGTTCCAGCTGGTCCACGTTCTGCGAGACGCGGCAGAAGAACTCTTCGCGCGAAAACGGCTTGCGCAGGAAGTCGTTGGCGCCGTTCTTGAGGAAGCGCGGAATCAGCGACGGATCGGTGTTGCCGGAAATGCCGATCACCGCGACCTTGTCGCGCGAGCGCAGCGTGCGCAGGCGGCGGGTGAACTCCACGCCTTCCATGCCCGGCATTTCCTGGTCCACCACCGCCAGGCGGATCGCCGGGTGCGCTTCGATCGCCTTCAGGCCCTCGGCACCGTCGGCGGCCTCGTACACGTCGTGGCCGTACATGCGCAGCAGCGAGGCGGCGTACATCCGTGCGGAGAGCGAGTCGTCCACCACCAGCGCGGCGATGCGCCGGTTGCGCTCCAGCCGCTGCACCAGCCACACCAGGTAGTCGATGCTGCCGGGAGTGTTCTTGAGCACGTAGTCGATGATCTGCTGCTGCAGCACACGCTTGCGCAGGTCTTCATCGTAGACCCCGCTGACCACCACCGTGGGCAGCCCGCGCGACAGGAAGAATTCCACCACCCCGTCGCGGTCGCCATCGGCGAGCACCAGGCCGGTCAGGACCAGGAACCAGCCCTGTTCCTCGTCCAGCAACCGGCCTGCCTCGGCCAGGCTGGTGGCCACCGACACCGGCAGCTCCAGACGCTGTTCGATCGCCTCGCGCAGCATGCTGGTGAACGTGCGCGAGTTTTCCACCAGCAGGATCCGCTGGGGCAAAGCATCACCGGGGTCGCTGTCGAAAGCGCCCTGCAACAGTGCCGGCATGAGGCGTACGCTCGGAGTCGAGTGGGTCGGCAGGGATAGCGGCCATTTCATATGAAACTTTAGGCGCGCCTGCCGGCCGGCGGAAGTGGCCAACGGTCGCAGCGTGGCGCGCCACGGGTCAATGGCCCGCCACGGTGCTGCTCCTGGCCGGCGCAGCGACCGGCATCTCCAGCAGGACCAGCCGGACCCGGTTGCCGCGGCACTGCACCACGCCGCCGTAGGCCAGCGCGCGTGCGGTCAACCGCGCGGCAAGCAGGGCGGTGGTCGCCTCGGACAGATGCCGCCGGGTGTCCAGCAGTGCCACGGACAGGAAGATGCCGCGCCGCCCTCGCAGGTGGCCACAGCGTGCGCGGAGAAGGAGCTGCCCGGTTTCATGTTCGAGCAGCAGCGACACCGCATCGGTCAACGTGCGGTAGGCGGCCAGCTGCAGGCCGATGGTCAGTTGGCAGGGGTCGCCGGCCAATCGGGGCCGGGCGATGCGGTGGGTCTGGTCCCACGCCTCGCGAACACCGCCGGTCTGCAGTGCCAGGTACAGCCCGAGCTGTTCGAGCGCGGTGGGATAGACCATGCTGGCCAGTGCGCGGAACTCGCGCGAATGCGCGGCCGAGGTCTGTTCGAGCCGGCTGGCCGCGTCGTGGTGGCCATGCGCGTTCAGCCAGTCCATGACGTCGCCAAGGGAGAGGTCCATTCCCTCGCCGATCCGGCGCAGGTGCAGCGCCCGGTCGCGCAGCTCCATCTCGCTTGCGATCAGCGAGCTGCGGGTCGAGGCGACCACCCTGCGCTCATCCACGTCGCGCGAACGATGCTGGCGCCGGTAATGGCTGATGATGGACCCCAGTGCCAGCAAGGCGATGCTGATGACCGCCATGCTCTGCTGCATGGCAAATGTCGCTGCATCGAACGAGCCCGGCGTGCCGGTGCTGGGCGTGGTGAAGTGGACCAGCAGCGTCAGCAGCGGCACACCGATCGCGGCGCCACGCCACCCATGCAGGCAGGTCAGCGCGATGGCCGGCAAGGCCATCAGCAGCAGTACGCCGGTCCGTGCCCCGGCGGCGCCGGGCGGCGTTAGCGTGGAGGCCAGCGCAAGTGCCCCCATCACCACCATCAACGCGACCGTGGGCACCACCAGCCGCGGGTTCCAACCGGGGGCAAGGTGTCGCCGTGACCAGAGCAGGGCGAGTGGGGCGAGGGCCAGAATGGCGAGGAAGTCGCCGAGGGCGTAGCGTATCGCGGCCGCTGTCCACGGGGTGGTCGGGGGCGTCGGCCAGAGCAGGTAGGGGAGGGCGACCTTCAGCACCGTGGCCACGACGGCGGCGCCGGCGGCCACCGGGAGCAGCCACGCCTCCGAGGGGGGCCGCATCCAGTGACGGTGCAGGTAAACGACCAGCGCCACGGCCGGCATCAGGGAGGCCGAGCCCAGTACGACCCACGGCAGCCCGTAGCCGTCGATCATCGGGATGCGCATGTGGGCGAAGTACGCGTATTCCCCCAGAATCAGGTATCCCCACAGGCGTGGCGGACAGAGCAGCAGGGCGGCGACGCGAATGCCGGCAGGCAGGTAGAACTGGTCCAGCGAATACTGGCGCGCGGTCCAGCAGGCCAGGGCATACAGCACGGCAAGCGCCATTCCCGTCGGCTGGAAGTGAAGGCGCAGTTGCAGGCCGTTGTTCCACCAGTCCAGCCCCACATCGTCCCTGCGGTTCATATCAGGCCGGTACCGGGTTCATGCGGCGATCCATCAAGGCGCGTGGCGTGTCCGCAGGGGACAGTAGCGACATAACCGCGTGCGTGCAATGCGGGGCTGCAGTACGCGCCGTCTGCCCGGCGGTTATGTCGCCATCGTCCCGCGCGGCCACCCACCCGGTCCCGGTATATGCCCGCCACCACGCGCCCGGGGCCGGATATCCGGCCTCGGCATGGCGCCTGGCGGTCCCGATGCATATGCTGGGCACGTCGCTATGCTTCACGATCCGCAGCGTAGTGCGGCGACGATGCTGTTTTCATGGATGCTGTTCGTCATTCTCAATAAGGAGGTGCCTGTGCGATTTTCCCGCTCTCATGGTGTGGTATTGAGTCTAGCTCTGCTTTCCCTTCCGGCAATTGGCATGGCAAGTTGCTGTCTTGACGACGGAAACGGAAAGCCCTTGGCGAAAAGCGGATTGGGGGAATCCCTTCCGGTCGCGGAGAATCTGAGCCACAACCCGAACTGGCTTGTGTACGGTTTCGAGCGCGATGGCATTGCGTATTACCAGGTCAACGATCTTGCCGGCCAGGTGCGCGTGATCGTCGGCCACGCCGGCGATCAGTTCTGGACGTTGCCTGCCGGCCGGATCGCGGCGCGGACGTCGTTGCCGTCGCGTCGCCTGGCGGTGCCGGCGGCGGCGGTGCGGTACGTGGTGTACCAGCAGGCGGACTTCGCGCTCGTCGTCTACGGTGACGGCGCCGATGCCGTGTGGTCGGTCGAGCCGACCGGGCAGGGCCGTTGACTGGCGCGTAATCCAGCGCACGGTGCCGCGGGTGGCCACGGTCACCCGCGGCGTTGACTGCCCGGCCCGGACGGTTGGATCAGGCAGGATTGTAGTGCGACGTCTCGTACCGGGGCGCCATCCTGCCGTGAACCGGCGGGGTCGCCGCCTCCACCAGCACCATGCGGATGCGGTTTCCGCGGCACTGCACGGTGCCGCCATACGCCAGCGGGCGCGCGGTCAACCGCTCGAGCGCCATCGTCACGGTCTCCCCGGAGAGCGGACGGTGCCTGTCCAGCAGCGCCACGCTGACCAGAATGCCGCGTTGCCCACCCAGCTGGCCACAGCGTGCGCTGACGCGGATCTGCCCGTATTCGTTCCTGAGCAGCAGCGACACCGCCTCGGTCAACGTACGGTACGTCGCCAGCTGGAGGCCAACGCTCATCTGGCAGGGGTCGCCGGTCAGGTGTGATGCGACCACGCGATGGCTGGTGTCCCAGGCCTCGCGGATGCCGCCGGCCTGCAGCACCAGATACAGCCCAACCTGCTCCAATGCGGTGGGATAGACCATGCTGGTCTTCTCACGGAACTGGCGGGAGTGGGCTGCGGACGCATCCAGCAGCCTGGCCGCCGGCTCGTTGTGACCGTGCACGCGCAGCAGCGCGACGGCTTCGGTGATGGAATCCTCGATGTTGTCGGCAATGCGCCGGAGGTCGAGCGCGCGCTCACGCAGATCCATTTCATTGGCCAGGTGCGCATTGCGGGAGACCGACACCGCGTGTTCCCCATCGCGCGCCCGGGCGGCGTACTGATGGTAGTAATGGGTAATGCGCGAGCCCAGCACGAGCAGGGCGGTACAGGCCACCGCGATGAGCTGCTGGGTCATGAAGGTACGCGCGTCGTAGGAACCGGGCAGGCCGGTGCTCGGCGTAGTCGCGTTGATGATGAGGTTGAGCAGCGAGACGCCGATGGCCGCCCCGCGCCAGCCGTGCATGCAGGTCAGCACGATGACCGGCACTGCCATCAGCAGCTGGAGGCTGGTCTTGGCGGCGGCCGCTGCTTCCGGCAGCAGCGCGGCGAACACCCCGATCGCCAGCAGTGAAGCCAGCGATGCGACCGTGGCCGGACGGCGCCACACGTTCCAGTCGTAGGGCGTGCTGCGCCTGGCCCAGAGCAGCGCAAGCGGGGCGAGCGTGAGAATCCCGATGTAATCGCCCAGCGCATACCGTACGGCGCTGGTGAGGAACGGGTTGGCCGGTGGGATCGGCCAGAGGAGATGGGACAGGCTGAGCTTGATCAGCGCGGTGAGTACGGCTGCACAGGCGGCCACGGAGAGCAGCCATGTTTCCGAGGTGACCTGCATGCGGCGGCGATGCAGCTGGACCACCAGCGCCACAGCCGGCATCAGGCACGCCGAGCCCAGTACGACCCAGGCCAGGCCGTACTTGTCGATCATCGGGATACGTACCTGGGCGAAATAGGCGTATTCGCCGAGGATGAGATAGGCCCACAGACGCGGCGGGCACACCAGCAGCGCGGCGACACGGACGCCGGCCGTCAGATTGAACTGGTCAATGGAATACTGGCGTGCTGCCCAGCAGACGAGGGCATATACCGCGGCCAAGGCAAGGCCAACGGGCCGAATGCGCAGGTTCAGTTGAAGTCCGTTTCTCCACCAATCCAATCGTGCGACTCCCCTGCGTGTCGTATGAAGCCGCTATTCCGTCGCGGCGGAAAATCCATCCAGGCAGCACTCCCTCAAGACGGGACAGTATCGGCAGATTCCAGGGGTTGCAATCGCGAGGTGAAATTACCTGCGTTTTTGTGAAGTGAATCGTGCGTTGCCGTGTGAAATGTGACGTAATCATCAGTATGTAAGCGTGAATGAATTGACGCATTTCACATTCACATCCGATCACCACAACGCGTCGCGCAGTTTGTACCAGGACATCGCCGCCACCAGCAGCGGGGTGCGCAGCGCACGGCCCCCCGGGAACCGGCGGTGCGGAATGCGGGCAAATACGTCCAGCCGCTCCGCCTGCCCGGCAATGGCCTCGGCCAGCACCGCGCCGGCCAGCCCGGCGGCGGCCACGCCGTGACCGGAGAATCCCTGCGCGTAGTACACGTTCGGGTCCAGGCGGCCCCAGTCCGGCGCACGGTTGCGGGTGATGTCGATCAGGCCGCCCCAGACGTACTCCATGCCCACATCGGCCAGTTGCGGGAACACCTTGTGCATGCGCCGCGTCATGACCCCGCGTAGGCCCGGCGGCGGCAGTGCCGAGTAGCTGGCCCGCCCGCCGAAGAGCAGGCGGTGGTCGTGGCTGAGGCGGAAGTAGTCCAGCGCCCAGCTCACGTCGGCCACCGCCATGTCGTTGCGGATCAGCGCCTGCGCGCGCGCCTGCCCCAGCACCTCCGAGGCGCCGATGTAGGTCCCCACCGGCATGATCCGCGCTTCCTGAGCCGGCGCGATGCCCTGCAGCAGGGCGTTGCCGGCGATCACCACGTGGCTGGCGCTGACGCTGCCGACGGCGGTGCGCAGCCGCGGGCGCGTGCCCCGTTCCAGCCGCAGCACCGGCGAGTGCTCGTGGATGACCGCGCCGGCGCACGCCGCCGCGCGTGCCAGGCCCTGCGCATAGGCCAGCGGATGCAGGTGGCCGCTGGCAGCATCGAACATCGCCCCGCGATAGCGCGGACTGTCCAGCTGCTGCTGGAGCTGGTCCCGGTCCCACCACTGCAGTGGATAGTCGTAGCGTTCGGCCAGTGCGATCAGGCCCGCGCGCACCGCGCGTTCCTGGCGAGCGTTGATCGGCACGCTGGCATGGCCATCGCGCCAGTCGCACTGGATCTGGTGGCGCTGGAGGCGATCGCGCAGCAGGCGCATGCCGTCACGCGAAAAATCGAACAGCAGGCGGGCGTCGGCAGGGCCGACCAGGCGTTCCAACGTGTCCACTTCGCAGCCGTAGCCGACGATGGCCTGGCCGCCATTGCGTCCGGATGCGCCCCAGCCGACCCGCTGCCCTTCGAGCACGATCACCCGATAGCCGCGCTCGGCCAGCGCGAGCGCGGCGGACAGGCCGGTGTAGCCGGCACCCAGCACGCAGACGTCGGCCACGTGGTCGCCGCGCAGCGGCGCGTGGGCGGCCACGGGCGGCACGCTGTCGGCGTACCAGCTCGGGGCATGCGCGACGGCGGTGCCGCTCATGCGTGGCACCGGCAGGGGATGGGGGGAACGTCAGTCATGCGCACAGCATGCCAGCAACGCCGGCAACGCATCGTGGAGGGCGCGCTTGCGCGGCCCGCGCGTGCCGGCGTACCGTGCAGCCAGGTCATCCGAGCACGTTGCATGGACCCGTCACCCTGGGTCGGCCTGCCCACCGACAGCCTGCTGCTGGGCCATCACCGGTTTGCGATGGCGGGCGAAAAGTACGTGCAGGCGCTGGTCCAGGCGGCCGGCGTGGTGCCGGTGCTGCTGCCGAGCCTGCAACCGCCGCTGCCGGCCGGGCCGTGGCTGGACCGGCTGCAGGGTCTGCTGCTGACCGGTGCGGTCAGCAACATCGAACCGCACCACTACGAGGGCCCGCCGTCCTGGCCCGGCAACCCGCACGACCCGGCGCGCGATGCCACGGCGTTCGCGCTGCTGTCGGCGGCGCTGGCACGCGACCTGCCGGTGCTCGCCATCTGCCGGGGCTTCCAGGAACTGAATGTCGTGCTGGGGGGCAGCCTGCATCCCTGCGTGCAGGCGGTGCCGGGAATGCGGGATCATCGCGAGGACCCCACCGCCCCGGTGGACGTACAGTACGGACCGGCCCACAGTGTCGCGCTCACACCGGGCGGCTGGCTGGCCGGATGGGCCGGCGCGGACACGGCGAGGGTCAATTCGGTGCACGGGCAGGGCATCGACCGGCTCGCGCCCGGCCTGCAGGTCGAGGCACGCGCGCCGGACGGGCTGATCGAGGCCGCGCGCAGTCCGGCGCACCGGTTCGTCCTCGGCGTACAGTGGCACCCGGAATGGCGTGTCGCCAGCGATGCGTTCTATCACGGTATTTTCCGTGCGTTCGGCGATGCTTGTCGCCGCTACTCCTCTACAGCAGACCGGTCATGACCACCCGAACGCGCTCGCGCAAGAAAACCGCCACGCCGCCCGTCCCGCAGGAAAGCGTGCTGCTGCGCTGGCTCAAGGACCGGCGCATCACCGAGGTGGAGTGCCTGGTGCCGGACATCACCGGCAACGCGCGCGGCAAGATCATTCCGGCCGACAAGTTCTCCCATGACTACGGGACGCGGCTGCCCGAGGGCATCTTCGCCACCACCGTGACCGGCGAGTTCCCGGACGACTATTACGAACTGACCTCGCCGTCGGATTCGGACATGATCCTGCGGCCGGACCCGGACACGGTGCGCATGGTGCCGTGGGCAACCGATCCGACCGCGCAGGTGATCCACGACTGCTACACCAAGACCGGCCAACCGCACGAGCTGGCCCCGCGCAACGTGCTGCGGCGGGTGCTGGACGGCTATACGGCACTGGGCCTGCGCCCGGTGGTGGCGCCGGAGCTGGAGTTCTTCCTGGTGCAGAAGAACACCGACCCGGACTTCCCGCTGCTGCCGCCCGCCGGCCGCTCGGGACGTCCGGAAACCGCACGCCAGTCCTACTCCATCGATGCGGTCAACGAGTTCGATCCGATCCTCGACCTGATGTACGACTACTGCGACGCGATGAAGCTGGACGTGGACACGCTGATCCACGAATCCGGTGCGGCGCAGCTGGAGGTCAATTTCACCCACGCCGATGCGATGGACCTGGCCGACCAGGTGTTCCTGTTCAAGCGCACCATGCGCGAGGCGGCGATGCGTCACGGGGTGTACGCCACCTTCCTGGCCAAGCCGATGGAGACCGAGCCGGGCAGCGCCATGCACATACACCAGAGCCTGATACGGATCAGCGACGGCCAGAATGTGTTCAGTGGCGACAACGGCGGCGAAGACTTCAGCCCGATCTTCGGCCACTACCTGGCCGGCCTGCAGAAGTATGTGCCGATGGCGATGGCCTTCTTCGCGCCCAACGTGAACTCGTACCGCCGGCTGGTGTTCGGCGAGGTGTCGCCGAGCAACGTGCATTGGGGCTTCGACAACCGCACCTGCGGGCTGCGCGTGCCGATGGACACCCCGGAGAACATGCGCGTGGAGAGCCGCTTTGCCGGTTCGGACGCCAACCCGTACCTGGCGATGGCCGCGACGCTGGCGGCCGGCCTGCTCGGCATCCGCGAGCAGGGCTCGCCGACCGCGCCGATCGGCGGCAGCGCCAAGGAGCTGGGCTACGACCTGCCGCGCTCGCTGGGCGAGGCGCTGGACGGGCTGGAAGGCTGCCCGGAACTGCGCGAGATGCTTGGCGAGCGCTTCTGCCGGGCCTATGTCTCGGTCAAGCGCAAGGAGTACGAGACCTTCTTCCGGGTGATCAGTTCGTGGGAGCGCGAGTTCCTGCTGCTCAACGTCTGAGTGCCGCCACGCGCCCGGTGCGGCAAGGCCGTGAGGGCCGCGTGCTGGGAAAATGGGCGCGCGCCCGGTAGGCTGGCACCCGTCTTGCCGGTCCGGCCGGTTCCCCCATCTCGCACCTGACCTGTGGAGAGTCCGATGAAGCTGCGAATCCTCACCCTCGGCATTGCCGTATCCCTGCTCAGCGCCTGTGGCGGCGGCAAACAGGAAGACGCCAAGGTGCTGAACGTCTACAACTACAGCGATTACATCGCCGAGAACACCATTCCGGACTTCGAGAAGAACACCGGCATCAAGGTGACCTACGATGTGTTCGACAGCGATGAAATGGTCGAAACCAAGCTGCTGGCCGGCGACAGCGGCTACGACGTGGTGGTGCCGACGCTGAACTTCTTCGGGCGCCAGATCAAGGCCGGCGTGTTCCTGCCGCTGGACAAGAGCAAGATTCCGAACCTGGGCAACCTCGACCCGGAGATGATGAAGCGCATCGCCCAGCAGGATCCGGGCAACCAGTACGGCGTGCCCTACATGATCGGCACCACCGGCATCGGCTACAACGTGGAGCTGCTCAAGCAGCGCTTCGGGGGCAGCACCGAGATCGCCAACAGCTGGGATCTGGTGTTCAAGCCGGAGAACATCGCCAAGATGAAGGACTGCGGCGTGACCATCCTGGACACCCCGTCGGACATGATCCCGATCGCGCTGCACTACCTGGGCGAAGATCCGCACAGCAACGACCCGGCCACCCTGCAGAAGGCCGCCGCGCTGCTCAAGAGCATCCGCCCGTACGTGCAGAACTTCCACTCCTCGCAGTACGTGGGCTCGCTGGCCAACGGCGGTACCTGCCTGGTGGTGGGCTGGTCCGGTGACATCATCCAGGCCCGCGACCGTGCCGCCGAGGCCGACAACGGCGTCACCGTGGCCTATTCGATCCCGCGCGAAGGCGCCCCGCAGTGGTTCGACATGCTGGCCATCCCCAAGGATGCCAAGCACCCCGAGGCCGCCTACGCCTTCATCAACTACCTGCTCGAACCCAAGGTCGCCGCGGCCAACACCAACTTCATCCACTACGCCAACCCGGTGACCACGGCCACGCCGCTGGTGGACGCGGCCATCCGCAACGACCCGACCATCTACCCGCCGGCCGACGTGGCCGCCAAGATGTTCACCTACTCGATCAACACCCCGGAAGCGGACAAGCTCTATACGCGGCTGTGGACCGAGGTCAAGACCGGGCGCTGAACCGCCCCCGTCCGGTACGCCCCTTCAACCGCCGGCCCTGTGCCGGCGGTGTCGGTTGCGGCCCATGACGCCGCCGCGACCGTTAAAATGGGATCCTCCCCCCCGTCCCGCCGTGCTCCCGGAGCCGCTCCCCATGCCATTAGAAGCCAAGCCGGAAGGCGAGGTCGTGCCGGTCCTCGAACCGGGCTATCTGTCCATCCGCGCGCTGCGCAAGGAGTTCGACGGCTTCGTCGCGCTTGACGACGTCAGCCTGGACGTGAAGAAGGGCGAGATCTTCGCCCTGCTGGGCGGGTCGGGCAGCGGCAAGTCGACCCTGCTGCGCTGCCTGGGCGGCTTCGAGACGCCCACCGCGGGCAGCATCGACCTGGACGGCCAGCGCATCAACGCGCTGCCGCCGTACCAGCGCCCGATCAACATGATGTTCCAGTCCTACGCGCTGTTCCCGCACATGACCGTGGAACAGAACATCGCCTTCGGCCTGAAGCAGGACGGGCTGACGCGCGATGCGATCCGCACGCGCGTGGGCGAGATGCTGGAGCTGGTGCAGATGGGCAGGCTGGCCAAGCGCAGGCCGCACCAGCTCTCCGGCGGCCAGCAGCAGCGTGTGGCGCTGGCACGGTCGCTGGCCAAGGGGCCCAAGCTGCTGCTGCTGGATGAGCCGATGGGCGCGCTGGACAAGAAGCTGCGGTCGCAGATGCAGCTGGAACTGGTCAACATCATCGAGACCTCCGGGGTGACCTGCGTGATGGTCACCCACGACCAGGAAGAGGCCATGACGATGGCCACCCGCATCGCGGTGATGGATGCCGGCTGGATCCAGCAGGTCGGCAAGCCGGACGAGATCTACGAGCAGCCCGCCAACCGCTTCGTCGCCGAGTTCATCGGCTCGGTGAACCTGTTCGACGGGGTCATCGACGAGGACCTGCCGGAGTACGTCACCGTGCGCACCCCGCTGTTCCCGGCCCCGATCTACGTCGCCCACGGCATCACCGGTTACGAAGGCCAGCCGGTCGCCTTCGCGCTGCGGCCGGAGAAGGTGATGATCGGCAAGGACGAGCCGGACGGTGCCACCAACAAGGCCCAGGGCGTCATTGAGGAAATCGCCTACTTCGGCAGCCATTCGGTGTACCACGTGCGCCTGCCGAGCGGCGCCAAGGTGCTGTCCAACTTCGCCAACTCGCAGCGCTGGGCCAGCGACGGGCTGACCTGGGGCGACAGCGTGTGGGTGCATTGGCGCGACAACGACGGCGTGGTGCTCACCGCATGAACGCCACCGGCTGGAAGCGTTGGCTCCCCGGCACGCGCAGCGGCGTGATCGCCGCGCCGTACCTGTGGCTGCTGCTGTTCTTCGCGGTGCCGTTCGTGATCATCCTGATGATCTCCTTCGCGCGCACGCAGGTGGGCTCGCCGCCGTACACGTGGCTGCTCGAATACGTGGACGGGGCGTTCTCGCTCAAGCTCAACCTTGGCAACTACGCCGCGCTGGTGAAGGACAACCAGTACGTGCTGGCGTACCTGAGCTCGATCAAGATCGCGCTGATCTCCACGCTGCTCACGCTGCTGATCGGCTACCCGATGGCGTATGTGATCTCGCGGATGTCGCCGGCCGCGCGCAACGTGGCGATGATGCTGGTGGTGCTGCCCTCGTGGACCTCGTTCCTGATCCGCGTGTATGCGTGGATCGGCATCCTGGACCGCAACGGCCTGCTCAACCAGTGGTTGATGAAGCTGGGCCTGATCGATGCGCCGCTGCAGATCCTGTACACCCCGACCGCCGCGTACATCGGCATCGTGTACTGCTACCTGCCGTTCATGGTGCTGCCGCTGTACGCCAATCTGGTCAAGCTTGACCATCGCCTGCTGGAGGCGGCGTACGACCTCGGCGCCAAACCGTGGCGCGCGTTCCTCAGCATCACCCTGCCGCTGTCGCGCAGCGGCATCATCGCCGGCTGCATGCTGGTGATGATCCCGGCGGTGGGCGAATTCGTGATTCCCGAGATGCTCGGCGGGCCGGACACGCTGATGATCGGCCGGGTGCTGTGGGGCGAATTCTTCAACAACCGCGACTGGCCCACGGCCTCGGCGGTGGCGATCGTGATGCTGGCGCTGCTGCTGGTGCCGATCCTGGTCTTCAACCGCTTCCAGCAGCGCGAGCTGGAAGGGAAACTGTCATGAGCATGGTGCGCGGCAACCGCTGGCTGGGCTGGGGCGTGCTGGGGCTGGGCTTTGCCTTCCTGTACCTGCCGATCCTGCTGTTGATGGTGTATTCCTTCAACGCCTCCAAGCTGGCCACGGTGTGGTCGGGCTTCTCCACCCGCTGGTACGGGGAGCTGTTCAACAACCGGCAGATCCTGGATGCGCTGTGGATCAGCCTGGAAGTGGCGTTCTGGACCGCCACCGCCGCCACTGTGCTGGGCACGATGGCAGCGATGGTGATGACCCGTTTCCGGCGGTTCCCGGGCAAAACCGTGTTCGGGGCGCTGATCACCGCGCCGCTGGTGATGCCCGAAGTCATTCTCGGCTTCTCGCTGATGACCCTGCTGGTGTCGATGGGCGGCATTCCCGGCTTCCCGAGCCGCGGCGTGGTCACGATCTGGATCGCGCATGTCACCTTCACCCTGTCGTTCGTGACGGTGGTGGTGTCCTCGCGCCTGCAGGAACTGGACCGTTCGCTGGAAGAGGCCGCGATGGACCTCGGGGCAGGGCGCCTGAAGGTGTTCTTCCAGATCACGCTGCCGATCATCGCACCGGCGCTGGTGGCCGGCTGGCTGCTCGCCTTCACGCTGTCGCTGGACGACGTGGTGATCGCCAGTTTCGTGGCGGGCCCCAACTCCACCACGTTGCCGATGAAGGTGTTCGCCTCGGTGCGCATGGGCATCAAGCCGGAGATCAATGCCCTGGCCACGCTGATGGTGCTGGCGGTATCGGTGGCGGCCGTGATCGGCTGGTACATCACCGCCCGCGGCGAGAAACGCCGCCAGCGCGACCTGCAGATGGCGCTCCAGGACAAGGGGTAGCGCCGGGCGCTGCACGGCCGCGACGCTGTGTCGCATCCGCGCTGCCGTCCCGGCCAGCTCCGGCAACATCCGGCTCACAGGGGCGGGCGCAGAATGGCGGTCTGTCTTCCGGAGTACCACGATGACCGTTGAAATCGTCAATCCCGCGACCGGCCAGGTCACCTACCGCCACGAACTGCTGGATGCCGCCGGGATCGAACAGCGCCTGGCGGCGGCGGCCACCGCCTTCCCGCTGTGGTCGGCGCGCTCGCTGCAGGAGCGTGGCGGCATCCTGCGCGGCATCGCCGCGCAGCTGCGCGCGCGCAGGGACGACATCCAGCAGGCGATGACCAGCGAAATGGGCAAGCTCAAGGGCGAGGCGCTGGCCGAGATCGAGAAGTGTGCGCAGGCCTGCGAGTACTACGCCGACCACGCCGCCGACTACCTCAAACCGCAGCTGATCGACACCGAGGCCCAGCGCAGCTATGTGCGCTACGAGCCGATCGGCTGCGTGTTCGCGGTGATGCCGTGGAACTTCCCGATCTGGCAGGTGTTCCGCTTCCTCGCCCCGGCCTTCATGGCCGGCAATGTGGCGCTGCTCAAGCACGCCAGCAACGTGCCGCAGTGCGCCGACCTGATCCTGGCCGTGTGCCGCGATGGCAGCCTGCCCGACGGTGTATTCGATGTGCTGCACATCGACAACGACCAGGCGGCCGAGGTGTTGCGTGACAGGCGGGTCAAGGCAGTCACGCTGACCGGCAGCGAACGCGCCGGGCGCTCGATCGCCGCCAATGCCGGTGACCAGCTCAAGAAGTGCGTGATGGAGCTGGGCGGCAGCGACGCGTTCGTGGTGCTCGATGACGCAGATCTGGACAAGACCGTTGCCGCGGCGGTGAAGTCGCGGTTCGACAACAGCGGGCAGACCTGCATCGCCGCCAAGCGCTTTGTGGTGGTCGATGCGATCGCCGATGCCTTTGTGGCGAAGTTCGTCGCGGCGGCCGCCGAACGCGTCTATGGCGACCCGCAGAACGCCAAGACCACCCTGGCGCCGATGGCGCGTGCCGACCTGCGTGATGAGCTGCACAAGCAGGTGCAGGCCAGCGTGGCCAAGGGCGCCACCGTGCTGCTTGGCGGCGAGCCGGTGGCCGGTTCCCACGCCGGTTACCCGGCCACCATCCTCGACCATGTGGCGCCGGGCATGCCGGCCTATGACGAAGAGCTGTTCGGGCCGGTCGCCGCGATTCTGCGCGTGCGCGACGATGCCGACGCGCTGCGCGTGGCCAACGACACCACCTTCGGTCTCGGTGGCAGCGTGTGGAGCGGCGATCCGGTGCGTGGCGAAGCGATCGCCAAGCGTCTGGAATGCGGCGCCGCGTTCGTCAACGCCATCGTCAAGAGCGATGCGCGCCTGCCGTTCGGCGGCACCAAGCGGTCCGGCTTCGGCCGCGAACTGGCCGACCACGGCATCCATGAGTTCATGAACATCAAGACCGTCTACGTCGCTTGATGGACGGGTGTCGCCAGGCCTGACGGGTGGGGCTGGCCAGACCTGATGGGTAGGTACCGACCGTTGGTCGGTACACCCTCGCCTTACAGCCAGCGGACCCGCTTGAACAGGCGATACAGGCCCACGCACACCGCGCCCACCCCGATGATCATCGCCGGGTAGGCCCACGGCTTGTCCAGCTCGGGCATGTGGGTGAAATTCATGCCGTACCAGCTGGTGATCAGGGTCGGGGCCGCCAGCAGGGCGGCCCACGCGCCCAGGCGCTTGACCGTCTCGCCCTGGGCCAGCGTCACCAGCGACAGGTTCACGCTCAGTGCGGTGCCCAGCATCTCGCGCAGTGTGTCGATCACATCGCTGATCCGCACCGCATGGTCGTGCACGTCGCGCAGGTACAGCTTGACTTCGTCCGGCACCAGCTCGCCCTGGTAGCGCTTGATCTGCGAGAGCATGTCCTGCAGCGGGGCCACCGCCATGCGCATCTTGTTGAGTTCGCGCTTGAGTTCGTACAGCCGCACCACGGTCTGACGCTTGTAGCGGTCGGCGAAGATGTCCTTCTCCAGCAGCTCCAG
Source organism: Stenotrophomonas sp. GZD-301 (assembly GCF_049310345.1). Classification (NCBI taxonomy): domain Bacteria; kingdom Pseudomonadati; phylum Pseudomonadota; class Gammaproteobacteria; order Lysobacterales; family Lysobacteraceae; genus Stenotrophomonas; species Stenotrophomonas sp. GZD-301. Next base: position 41,789 of record NZ_JBMOWY010000054.1, read on the forward strand.
CGTGTCGCGGTAGCGCTGGGTGATGGGCAGGTAGTTGTCGACCACGAAGTCCAGCACCGCGTACAGGCAGTACGACGGGCCCATGCGGCGCAGCAGGTCCGGCTCGCGTTCCACCCGCGCGCGCGGCGCGGCGTAGGACAGCGACGCGCCGTGGCGCACCGTGACCAGGAAGCGCGGGCCGAGGAAGGCATGCGTTTCGCCGTACTGGATGCGCTCGTCCACCATCTGCGCGGTGGTCACCACCACGAACAGCGAATTTCCGTACGCCTCCACCTTCGGCCGCTGGTGCGCGTTGCGTGCATCCTCGATGGCCAGCGAGTGCAGGCAGAACTCTTCCTGCAGCTTCAGCAGCACGCTGTCGTCGGGCTCGTACAGGCCTACCCAGACGAAGCCGTTGCCGCTTTCGATCACGTCGCTGATCGCGTCCAGGCTGATGTCGTGGCGCTTGCCCTGGTCATCGTAGTGAACGCAGTTGATGACGCAGGCGGGATTGTCGATCGGTACGGTCTGCATGGCGGGCATCGTGCGTCAGCGGGGGGTGACGGGCAGGTCACGGCGGCCCAGCACCCAGGCCAGGGCGATGTGGATCGGGAGCAGCAGTACGATCCACTGCAGGTTGTACTGCGCCTGCAGGGTCAGCCAGTGCAGGACCAGGCCCAGCCCGGACAGCAGCGCCACCGCCCACAGCACGACGCGGAAGCCGCGCCACGGCTGGCGGCCGCGCAGCAGGCTGATGGCGCCGGGCAACAGCAGCAGGCACAGCGGCGAGAGCTGCAGCAGGTTGCGGTTGGCCCACGCCGCCTGATGTGCGCTGAAGCCCCACAGGTAGGTCAGCAGTGCACCGGCAATGCCGCAGAACAGCCAGAACGGCAGGGCGATACCGCCCAGCCAGCGCCGCCGCGCCCGCAGCGCCACCACGCCGGCAGCGGCGATCAGGCCACACAGCAGCCACGGCCACCAGCGGCGCGCCGATTCGGCCGGCTCCGGGGCGATCCGGTGCGGCAGCAGCACCTGCTCGGCCTGCACCAGCGGGCGCCCGTCGCTGTTGCGGGCCTGGCGCAGCGCATCGGCCAGCCGCATCGGCACGAACGCTTCCTGCCAGCGCGACAGCGGCGCATCGGCGAACGGCCCCAGCCCGATATCGAAGCCCAGCCACATCCACGGCGACGGCGAGGCCAGCCGCACCGATTCACTGCGGTAGGTATTGCCGCGCGAGCGCCCGGACAGTTGCGAATGCAGCCCGCCGCCGAGGGCCTGGTCGACCGCGTCGCGCACCATCGTGGCGCAGTTGGCGGTGTAGTAGTCGTAGTGGTAGCGCGCGTTCTCCGGCTTGGCGCGCTCGGCCAGCGAAGCGGCCAGCGTGCGCGCCTGCTGCGGGTCCAGGTCCAGCCACTGGATGCTGGCGCCGCGGCCGCTGTCGCGGTAATAGGACAGGTCCTGCTCCAGCGGCAGCGCCACCAGGTAGTACATCATCTCGCCGCGCACGAAGCGGCCGATGAAGTCCGGTTCGGACGGATCGAAGTAGCCGAAATTGTAGGACGTGGCCGCGCCGGTCACCGGGTCCACGACCACCAGTGCATCGTGGCCGAAACGCTCGAAGAAGATTTCGCCCGGCTGCATGGTCACTACGCCGATGCGCGGCGGGGCCGAGGCGGCGTCAGCGGCGACAGGCGCCGGCGGCGGGGCAGGGGCGTCCTGGGCCAGCGCCATCGACGGCAGGCTGGCCAGGGCAAGAAGCCACGACAGGAACAACAGGCGGCACAACGGCCACCGCATCAGCAGGGGCCGCATGGCGTGGGTCAATCCTCGTCCTGTACGTCGGGGGCCAGCACGGTCACGTGGAAGGCCTGCACGCGGCGCGCATCGGCACGCGCCACCCGGAACACGAAGCGGTCCAGGGTCAGCTCGTCGCCGGTTTCCGGCAGGTGGCCGATGGCTTCGGTCACCAGGCCGCCGATCGTGTCGTAGTCGTCGTCGGGGAAGGTGGCACCGAACCGCTCGTTGAAATCCTCGATCGGGGTCAGTGCATCGACCACGTACTGGCCGTCGGCCTGGATCGCGATCTGCGCGGTGTGGTCCTCGGCCTCGTCGTGCTCGTCATCGATCTCGCCGACGATCTGCTCCAGCACGTCCTCGATGGTGACCAGCCCGGCGACACCGCCGTACTCGTCGACCACGATGGCCATGTGGTTGCGCGAGAGCCGGAACTCCTTGAGCAGCACGTTGAGCTTCTTGGCCTCGGGGATCAGCACCGCCGGGCGCAGCAGCTCACGGATGTTGGCCGGCCCGTTGTCGGCAACCACGCCGCGCAGCAGGTCCTTGGCCAGCAGGATGCCGAGGATGTCGTCCTTGTTGTCACCGTGGACCGGGAAGCGCGAATGGCCGGATTCGACCACCTGCTTCATCAGGTCCAGGAAAGGCGCTTCGACCGGCAGGGACACCATCTGCGAACGCGAGATCATCACGTCGCCGACGGTGAGCTCGGCTACCGAGATCGCGCCTTCCATCATGCGCAGGGTATCGGCGGCGATGAGGCCGTCTTCCTGTGCGGTGTGCAGGACCGCCACCAGCTCGTCGCGGGTGTGGGGTTCGCCGGAGAAGGCAGAGGTCAGGCGTTCAAGCCAGCTGCGCTTCTTCTCAATGTGCTCCGCGGAGGAGCTGCTACTGTCGTCTTCAGACATCTCTGGAAAAAAGGCACCCGGCGAGCCGGGCGTTGGATTTAGTCTAGCAGGATGCGCGGCGCTGTCAGCGCCCTCCGGCAGGGGCCGCATTCACCGACGGGACGGGCAGGGCGGACGGCGATTCCGGCGCCTCCTCCTCCGGCGGCAGGTCCAGGCTGTAGGTGCACCCGGCCAGGGTCTTGCCCGGGTGGGTCTTGACCGTGGACAGGCTCAGGATCACCGATTCGATCAGCGCTTCGCCGGTCGTCGGGTCGGTCACGTCGCGGCTGACCAGCTCGTGGCCGGCCATGAACTTTTCCGGGTTGTCGACGGCGGTCTCCAGCTTCAGGGTGCCGGCCAGGGCGCGCGGGTCGGCCAGGTCCAGGATCGCCATGATGCTGGCGCCGGCCACGGCGACGTACTCGGTGCGCTGGCCGAACACCGTCAGCGGGGTGGCCAGGCGGAACTCGGTCATGAACTGGTTGGTCTGCGGCAGCGGCTGCAGGCCGTTGGCCACGGCCTTGAGCGGGTCGGCGACCACCGCAGCCACGGCCGCGTAGTCGGCCACGCTCTGGCGGCATTCGATCAGGGCGGGCAGGTCGAGCAGGGGGGCGTCGGCGGCGCCGGCGGCCAGCGGCAGCAGGGCCATCAGGCCGATAGAGAGTCTGGACAGCATTACCACGGCTCCATCACGAACGGGCAAGGTCGGCAGGGGCACGCCGCCAGCGGCGGAACGCCCAGCCGACCGCGGTGAGCAGCAGGAACAGCAGCGTCCAGTGCGACAGCCAGGCCTGCACCCGCAACGCGCCTGCCACCGTCATCCACAGCGATGAACCGGCGGACGCCTGCTCCAGCTGCAGGGCCGCCGCAGGCAGCATGCGCACGCACAGCACCGCCAAGCCGAACAGGAAGCCCAACTGGGCAGCGCTGGCGCGGAAGAACGGCTGCTGCTCCGGCGTCGGACGGTCGCGGTGCAGCGCCCGGTACAGGGTGCGCCAGGCCGACGGCGCGGTCAGCGCGGCCACCAGCCCGAGCACCATCAGCGCACCGAATCCGCCCGGGCTGTGGCTCGGATCGGAGGGGTCGGACAGATAACGCGGCAGCACGAAACCGATCACCTGGGTGGCCACCAGGCTGGTGGCGCAGGTCAGGGCGGCGATGATGCGGATGCGGCGCTGCGTGGGCGCGCTCAACCGGGCCCAGGCGGCCCGGCCGCCACGACGCGCCGGTGCCAGCAGGGCCAGCGCCAGCACGGCCAGCACCGCGCAGATGCCGAAACGCACCTCACCCAGGCTGGCCGGCCCCAGCAGGAACACCAGCGCACAGCCCAGCAGCGCCAGTACGAACAGCGCCGCCGGCCACGGCGAGGGGCTGCGGTCGGACAACGGCTCGGCGCGCATGGCTCAGCGCTCGCCTGCGTAGGGGTCGGCGATGCCGAGTTCGGCCAGGATCTCGCGTTCCAGTTGTTCCATTGCGTCGGCTTCCTTGTCGTCTTCGTGGTCCCAGCCCAGCAGGTGCAGCACACCGTGCACGGTCAGGTGCGCGTAATGCGCGTTCAGCGCCTTGCCCTGTTCCTCGGCCTCGCGGGCCACCACCGGCGCACAGACCACCAGGTCGCCCAGCAGCGGGAACTTGACCCCCTTGGGCAGGCCCTCGGGCACGTCGGCAGGGAAGCTCAATACGTTGGTGGCGTAATCCTTGCCACGGTAGTGCCGGTTCAGCGACTGGCCCTCCTTGGCGTCGACCAGGCGGATGGCCAGGTCGGCTTCACGGATGCGGCCCTTCAGCGCGGCGGCCACCCATTTGCGGAAGCTCACCGCCGAGGGCAGCCCGGCACGGGGCAGGGCGTAGCTCACGGCGACATCGAGGCGGACAGGACCCTTGGTCATGGCGATACCGGCAATTCAGAACAGTCAGGAAGCGACAGTATCGCGCGTGCAGGCCGTCACTGCGACGTCCAGTCCGAGGCGTCGTAATGGATCGGGATGACATCGGCCCTGCGGGTGCGTTCGGCGATGCCTGCCTCTTCGGCCGAGGCGTAGCAGTTGTACCCCTTGTGCACCCTCCACTGGCGGCTCAGTTCGGCGGCGGACTGCGCCGGCGTCGCATTGACGTCGAGGTGGATGGTCGCGTTGGCGCAGCCGCCGACGTTGACCACCTGCATCGCCGGCACCAGGGCGCGCGCGGCGCGGTCGGCGAGTGCATCGAAGGCAGTGTCGGCCAGCAGCGTGCGGAAGGCCGAGACGCGCACCTTGACGTAGTACAGCTGCCGGTAGAACAGGTAGCCGTTGGAGAGCAGCGCCTGACGGCTGTTGGTGTGCTGCATGTCCAGGCGCAGCTTCTGCCCGCTCACCCGGTCCGGCCCGATGATCGCCGAGAGGGTTGCATCGTCGACCCCGCGCTGCGTAGTGGGCGCAGGAACATCGGCGGGGGAGAGCGCAAAGCCGGTCTGGCCGCGTTCCTCCAGCTGCGCATAGGTGCCCGCATCGACAGCGTGCTGCAGGTCCGTACGGAAGGCCTGCATGCCGGTGGCGAGCGCGTCGTCGGGCGCCATCCGCCCGGCGGCATAGACGTACACGCTGACCACCACATCCGGGTGTTCGGCCAGCCGATACTGGAAGCTGGCACCGGTCAGCCGCCTGCCCGGATCGTAGCTGCTGTGTTCCAGGGTGAAGCCGCCGGCTTCGCGCGGGGCAACGACATAGCTGGTGTCGACGAATGCCTGCGGTGCCGTGGGCACCTTGGCGGCTGCCGTGGCCACCGCCGCAAGCGACAGCAGCACGATGGCGAGCCTCTTCCCTTGATGAAACATGGCACTCCCTGTGCGCGCGGCGATGGGGAGAGTCTACGGCTACTCCGCGCCCGGTTTCACCTGCTGCAGGTCGCGGCGGTCGTAGGCACTGACGATGCGTGCCACCAGCGGATGGCGCACCACATCACGCGCCTCGAAGAAGGTGAAGCTCACGCCTTCGACGTCGCGCAGCACCTCGATGGCATCGCGCAGGCCGGACTTCACGTGCTTGGGCAGGTCGGTCTGGGTGAGGTCGCCGGTGACCACCGCGGTGGAGCCGAAGCCCAGCCGGGTCAGGAACATCTTCATCTGCTCCACGGTGGTGTTCTGCGCTTCATCCAGGATCACGAACGCATCGTTTAGCGTGCGTCCGCGCATGTAGGCCAGCGGCGCGATCTCGATGATGTTCTTTTCCAGCAGCTTGAGCACCTTCTCCACGCCGAGCATTTCGTACAGGGCGTCGTACAGCGGGCGCAGGTAAGGGTCGACCTTCTGGCTGAGGTCGCCGGGCAGGAAGCCGAGCTTCTCGCCGGCCTCGACCGCCGGGCGCACCAGAATCAGCCGCTGTACGCGCGATTCGTTGAGCGCTTCCACCGCACTGGCCACGGCCAGGAAGGTCTTGCCGGTGCCGGCCGGGCCGATGCCGAAGTTGATGTCGTGGGTGGTGATCTGGTGCAGGTAGCGCGCCTGGTTGGCGCCACGCCCGCGCACGGTGCCGCGTTTGACCTTGATCGCCACGTCCTGGGCCTCGTAGGCACGCTCCACCACGTGCTCGACGTTGGCCTGGTTCAGGCGCAGGTGGATGGCAGGCGCGTCGAAGCTCACCTCGGCCGCTTCGGCATACAACGCCTCGACCAGCGTCTGCGCCTCGTCGACCACCGCCTTCGGGCCGGTGATTCGGAACACATGCCCCCGGTTGGCGATCTCCACGCCGAGCTTGAGCTCGATCTGGCGCAGGTGCTCATCGAAGGGGCCGGCCAGGTTCGCGAGCTGCTCGTTGTTCTCCGGGGCCAGGGTGAAATCGCGTTGGGACAGTGCGGTCATTGCGTCTGGCGGCCCTCGATCCAGGGACCGGGCCGCGGGCAGGGAAAGGGTCTACAGGGTAGCGCGCGCTCCGGGTGCCTGCCAGCGTCGCCGGTTGTCCACACCGGGTGTGGAGGTCTCGTTGGCAAACCTGTGGATATCCACCGGCAGCCCTTGTGCGGGCAGGCCGGAACAGCCGTGGTGAAAAAACCGCCGGTCGCATTCCCGGTTGTCCACACAGGATGTGGACCTGGATGCGGTCAACCTGTGGATAGCGTGGGAAGCGCCTTGTGCCGCAGGGGATGTGGCCGGGTGGTCAGGAAATGACCAGCACGCCCCCGCATGCACGGCGGATTCACGTCAGGGATTTCTGACATTGGCGTAAGAATTGCACTAAGAGTTCGACCGGAACCCGTACGGGGCGGCCATCTGCGATATTCTTGCGCCGGGCAGACCGGTCGACGGATGCGTCCAGCGCACAGGGGGTGCGTGGACGATCCCGCATGCGACGCAGTCCGCAGGACATGGAGGTGCACGATGGCAGTCCGCGATCCGGGCAGCCGTGGCGCACGGTGGTTTCTGGACCAATGAGTCGGCCGGATGGCCGCGAATGGACGGGTACGATGCAGGATGCAGTCGCAGTGTTTTCCGCGCTGACGGGCGTGGCAGGGATGGACGGGGAAAGCCGTCCGCATCGCCTGGCGCTGGCCGCCGGCGCGCCGCTGCTGGTGGAACGCTGGTGGGGTCACGAACAGCTGTCCGACGGCTTCGAATGGTGGGTCGACGTGCTCGCCACCGATGCCCATCTGGATCTGGATGGCTGGCTGGGCACAACGGCCACGCTGCGCTCGCGGCAGACCGGTGGTCACGATGCCGTGCGCAGTGGCGTGGTCCGCGAAGCGGCCTGCATCGCCGCCGATGGCGGCCTGGCCCGCTACCGCCTGTGCCTGGTGCCCTGGACCTGGGCGATGGGCCAGGGACGACACAGCCGGGTGTTCCAGGAACGCACGGTGCTGGAGATCCTGCAGAGCGTGATCGAGCCGTACAGCGCGCATGCCGCCTGGCGGGTCAGTGATGAAGTGGTGGACTTCCTGGCAGCGGTGCCGGCGCGCAGCTATTGCGTGCAGTACCGCGAGTCGGACCTGGACTTCATGCAGCGCCTGCTGGCCGAAGAAGGGCTGGGCTGGCGCATCGAGGAAGACGAGAGCGCCCCGGCCGGCCATGCGCTGGTGGTGTTCGCCGACAGCGGCGCGCAGGCGCAGGACGCCACCGCCGAGCGTGACGGCGGGCTGCGCTTCCACCGCAGCGATGCCACCGAAGCCACCGACAGCGTGCTGGCACTGGGCCGTACCCAGCGTGTCGGGGTGACCCGGCTGGTGCTGGCCAGCGACGACTACGTCTCGCGTCAGGCCCGCCAGGGGCAGACCCCGGTGCTGGCGGCGCAGCAGGACGGCACCGCGCTGGAGGACTATGCGCCGGTGGGTGCCTACGCCTTCGCCGGCCGCGCCGCGGCCGAGCACTACAGCCGCCTGGCCGCGCAGGCGCACGAATCGCGCGGCGCATCCTGGCTGGGCAGCAGCACCGCGCCCAGCCTGCGCACCGGCACGTGGTTCGGGGTGCGCCAGTGGCCGATGGCCGACCGCGGCGGTGCGCCGTCCGTGCTGGTCACCCGGGTGCTGCACCAGGGCAGCAACAATTTCCCCACCGCCACGCGCGAGGCATTGCAGCAGCGCCTGGGCGAGCCGATGCCGGCGTCGAGCGGCGCCGATGCCGAGCGCTTCGCCCGCCTCCAGGCCCGTGCCGAAACGCTCGGTTATGCCAACGCGTTCGACGGCGTGGACCGCCGCCAGCCGTGGCGCCCGGCGCGCGAGGATGGCACCGGCCTGCGCCTGAATCCCCGTCCGATCGCGCCGGGTTACCAGACCGCGCGCGTGATCGCGGCCGACGGCGGCGACACCGGCGAGGTGTCCTGCGACACGCTCGGCCGGATCAAGGTGCGCTTCCATTTCCAGTCCCCGGGCAACGGCGACGACGGCAGTGCCTGGCTGCGCGTGGCGCAGCGCTATGCAGGCCCGGGCGTGGGCAGCCAGTTCCTGCCGCGCGTGGGCCAGGAAGTGCTGGTGGCCTTCCTCGAGGGTGACATCGACCGGCCGCTGGTGGTCGGGGCGCTCTACAACGGCCGCGGCGAAGCCGGCGTTGCCCCCACCCCGGCCGGTGCCTCGGCGTCCTCCGATCTTGCGGCCTACGCGCAGGCAGGCGACACCCTCGCCAGCGCGCAGGGCAACCTGGCCGGTGGCCACGCCCCGGCCTGGCATGCGATGGGCAAGGGCGACGACGCGCACCGCAATGCCGCCGCGCTGTGGGGCATCCAGTCGCGCGAGTGGCATGGTGAAGGCCATTCGCGGCTGGTGTTCGACGACAGCGATGGCCAGCTGCGGCTGCAGCTGGCTACCACCCATGCCAGCACCCAGCTCAACCTGGGTCACCTGATCCACCAGGCCGACAACTTCCGCGGCAGCCTGCGCGGCGAAGGCAATGAACTGCGCACCGATGCGTGGGGCGCGGTGCGCGCGCGCGCCGGCCTGTGGTTCACCGCACAGTCGCGTTCGGCACAGGCGCCGGCCGGCGAAGCAGCGGCGCAGGCCGCCCTGCTGACCCAGCTGCGCGACCTGGGCAAGGCGCAGGACCAGGCTGCCAAGACGCATCGCAGCGTGGTGCTGGCCAGCCATGCCGGCGTGGCGGGGCAGGGTGACGAACCCGCGCCGCTGGCACAGCTGCTGCGCAGCACCCGCACCACCGTCGGCGGCGACGCGTTCGACACCGGCCGCACCGATGCGCCGGCGTTCGCCAGCGATGCCGGCCCCGGCCGCCTGCCGCACACCGGTGAGCCCACGCTGGGCCTGTCGGCCAGCGCTGGCATTGCCCAGGTCGCCGGGCAGAGCCTGCAATGGGCGGTCGGCGAGGTGCTCACCCTGGCCAGCGGCCTGGCGTCCGAAGGCATCGTGCAGGGCAGCGCACGCCTGCACGGCGGGCAGGCGGTCGGTGCACTGGCCGCCACGATGGGCACGCCCACCGGCAACAGCCTCAGCGTGGTCAGCGGCCTGGGCGAGCTCATCGTGCAGGCCCAGGACAACCAGATCCTGGTGCAGTCGCGGGCCAGCCTGCGCATGGCCAGTGCGTCCGCCGCAGTTGAACTGGCAGCGCCGACCACCCTGCATGTGGCCACCGCCGGCGGCGCCAGCATCACCCTGGAAGGTGGCAACCTGACGGTCACCTGCCCGGGCACCATCACCGTCCATGCCGGCAGCAAGTCGTTCGTCGGCCCGACCAACCTGACCTACCCGCTGCCGACCATGCCGCGCAGCGAGTCGCCCGAGGTGATGCCGACCTTCGCCTTCCGCCTGCAGGACATTCCCGGCCCACAGGGCGTGGCGCTGGCCGGCCAGCCGTGGAAGATCGTGCGGACGCGCCAGGCGGCCACCGATACCCCCGACAACCTGCACGCGGTAGACGCCGACGAGTGGGTGGAGGTGCTCAAGGAGGGCAGCGCCGACGGCGACGGCAAGGTCGCGTTGGACGATGCCGACTGCAAGGCGGTCTGGGATGCGGTGGCCCGTTTCCCGGGGCGCCTGTATCTGGTGCACGGCATCGACGCGATCCCGCTGCAGATGCGTCAGTTCAGTACCGGCCCGGGTGTCCGCGAGATGGTGGAAACCCTGGATGCCAACAACTACAGCAAGGACCTCCAGCTGCTGCCCGACAGCGACGCGCTGCGCGCCATCCGCCATCGGATCGAGTACGAGTTCCAGTCCCAGTTGACCGCTACGCCCAAGCAGCGCAAGGAGATCTGAGTCATGGCCGATGGGACCAACACCAGCACCGTCGCGCGCAACGCGCTGACCTGCCAGACCGGCCAGCAGAGCACGTCCAGCCGTGACTACTACGCGCCGGCCGATCGCCAGTTCGCGCCGATCCGCGAGGGCAACGCGGTCAAGTCCTTCACTGATGGACGCTCTGCCATGCATGCAATGGCAGAGGCCATCCGCGGCGCGAAGAAGTTCATCTTCATCGCCGACTGGCAGATGAACTTCGATACCGAGCTGACCGGGCGCGGAGAAAAGGAGCACCGCAGCCGTCTCAGTGAGCTGCTGTTCGACGCCATCAACCTGCGTGGCGTGGACGTGCGTGTGCTGCTCTACGACAGCATCGAGGCCGCCGCCTACACGCACGAAAACGAAGCCCGGACCGCGCTGTACAAGATGCGCGACGACAACACCCCGGGCAACATTGAAGTGGGCCTGCACAACCCGGCTACCGGCCGCTCCGACGCGTTCAATATCGCCTTCTCGCATCACCAGAAGATTCTGGTGATCGACGGCAAGATCGGTTTCGTGGGTGGTCTGGACGTCGCGCATGGCCGCTGGGACGACGGCAACTTCGACGTGGTCTGCGACCCGGCGCTGCACGTCATCAACGATCACTACAACAACAGCGTGACCAAGGCGCGCGGCATGACCGGGGACGAGTGGGAGCTCACCCGCGACGTCATGGATACCAGCCCCGACGCCACCGGCCGGATGCGGCCGGGGTTCGCGGCGGCCTACCTGCCCAACATGGCCACGGCGATGGACCTGCTCAAGGACCAGTGGGAGAAGGGGGCCGCCCTGGCGGAAATCCTCGACTACGCCGACAAGGCCGGCATTCCCGACGCGGCCGAGCACGCGGTGACGGAGAAGATCCGCAGTCTGGTCATTCCGGGCTACTCCACCGCCACCAGCCTGGTCCAGACCCTGGGCACCCTGCTGGAGGGCATCCAGAAGAGCCTGGCGCAGGCCGATCTGAAGTACTCGGAGGTCATCGCCTCCAGCAACCGCAGCTACGACGAACTGGGCAAGGGCAATGTCAGCGGTGCGACCGACCATGCCCTGAATGCCGCCAAGGCCTTCGCCGACATCCAGGCCAAGGCATTCATGGCCCGCTGGAATGAGCTGAAGGCGACCGTCGAGGCGGTCCGTGAGACCGGCGGCAAGGTGATCGATCGGGCGGGTGATTACATCGATGATCCCTCGGAAATCGGCAAGGACGTGGACAAGCTCAAGGCGGCCGCGCTGGACGCGCTGCAGAAGGCCAAGGATGCGTTCCTCGCGTTTGAGAAGTGGCTCAACGAACCCATCGACCGTGCGCAGATGCTGCTGGACGCAGGCCGCCATGCGCGCATGCCCTGGCAGGACGTACACGCCCGCATGGAAGGGCCTGCCGTGTCCGATATCTGCCGCAACTTCATGCACCGATGGAACGCGATGGTCTGGCAGAACCAGCGTGGCGACCGGGCTGCAGGCCAGAAGATCCGCGAGGCCACCAACGCGGGCATCCGAACCGCCAACCGGATCGGTGCCGCGATCCCCGAGCAGGTGTCGTTGGCGCGTGGCCGCGAACTGACTCCGCTGTCCGGGAAATGGCTGGAGGCGATGGGCGGGCGGCAGGCACTGTTCGGTGATGTAACGCGGCGCGGCACCGCGGGTGGCGTCACGGTACAGGTGCTCCGATCGTCCGGTACGGCGCTGCACACGATGGAGCGCGAGGCCTGCAAGGAGCACGGCCTGGACATGAGTGATCCCGGGCTGAGCCCGTATTGGGACCGGAACGAGCCGATGCGCTCCATCCAGGATGCGATGCTCAACTGCATCGAATCCGCCCAGGCCTATGTCTATGTGGAAACGCAGTTCCTGATTTCCGACTGTGGCTTCTCCGATGCCGAGCCCGGGCGAAAGCTGGACACCATCATCACCGGCGGCCGCCGCGGCGAATTGACCCCGGCGCAGGACAAGAAGGCCAAGATCGCCGACCGGGGATTGGGCGCCACCCAGGGCGTCGCTGATCGGCTGGGTGCCGGCAACGCGATCAAGGACATCCGCGAATTCCGGCAGGGCCAGCCATCGGCGGCGCACAACAAGCTGGTGGCCACGCTGGCTTCGCGCATCATCAAGGCGATCGGCTGCGGCCAGGACTTCCACGTTTACGTGACCTTGCCGGTGCACCCGGAAGGCAGCCTGTTCGATGGCGCGGTGCTCAAGCAGCAGTACTGGGTGCAGCAGAGCCTGCTGCGTGGGCGCGACAGCCTCATCCGGCAGATCGCGCGCGCGCTGGTGGCCCGCAAGCTGAAGATCCGCCGCGAGAGTGTGAGCGAAACCGACCTGCGCGCGGCGGTCGCCGAAGGCGGCTGGAAGGACTACCTGACCATCCTCAATCTGCGCAGCTATGGCGTGTTGAAGGACATCAACCACGACAACTACCGCAGCGCGCCGCCAACCGCCGAGGGCAGCAGCGCGAATCCCCCGGTGTACCTGGTGACCGAGCAGTGCTACGTGCACTCCAAGCTGCTGATCGTCGACGACGCGGTGGCGATCATCGGCAGTGCCAACTGCAACGACCGCAGCCTGGAAGGCACCGGCGATACCGAGATCGCGGCCGTCATCGTGGACACGGAAAACAAGGTTCGCAACCTGGGCAATGGCGCGATGGTGGTGACGCGGAGCTTCGCGCGCGACCTGCGCCTGCGCCTCTGGAAGAAATTCCTGGGGAAATCCATCGAGACGGGGGCTGTGCCGGGGCGCGTCGCCAAGGACCAGGGCTACACCAACATGGCGGGGAGCGCCTATCACCCGCCGATCCGGCCGAACGCGGATGACGTGTCCTTCATCGAGCAGCCGGCCAGTCGTGCGTGCTGGACCGCGATCCAGAAGCTCGCCGATGCCAATGCGGCGGCGTTCGAAGAGGTGTTCCAGAACGTCCCGCGCAACAGCATGGGCACCTACGATGCGGTGTTCCAGGGCTTCGCCACGGCTGGCATGGATGAGAAGCGCGAGAAAGTCCGGCGCTACATCTACGCCCAGCCATCGGACCTGCAGGCCGGCTACATGTCGGTTCCAAGTGTGATGGACGGCGAGGTAACCCGGACCGTAGGGCGCCACAATGTCAGCAAGGGCCTTGCGCGGCTGCGCGATGGTGCAGCAGCGGTAAAGGGGTTCTGGGTGACGATGCCGCTGGAGTGGGGTCACAACATGGACGACCCTGCCGCCGCAATGCCCAACCAGATCATCGCCGCCGTGCCGACGCACCGTGGCATCCACGACGAAGGAACACGCATGGCATCGGTCAACCCGATCAAGACGGGCACGGAACAGGTATGAGATTCAAGCGCTGCGTGACGGGGGCGGTGTCGATCGCAATGGGGGCCGCGGCGTTCCAGGCGGCGGCCGCCTGCACGGACCGGTCCGATCCGCTGGCGTCGCCCGTCGCAGGCGTGACGCTGATGTTCAACGACGGCGCCGGCGCGCGGGTAATGCTGCAGCACGGCCAGATCCAGGAGGACGGCCGTCTGCGGCCGCCTGCACTGGTGCCGTCCGCCGCCAGCCTCGCGGCGGGCCGGTTCGGTCCGGCCGAGGGCCAGGTGGTCTATCTGGAATCGGACGGCAAGGGCGGCCAGCGCGTGTGCCGGCTGGAGCAATGGGAAAGCCGGGTGTACAGCCCCCTGGAGCGCCCGCAGCCGGATGGCAAGCCCGGTCTGCGTCGTGCCCCTGCCGGTAAGGTGCAGGCGGCTGCACCGCGTCCCATGCCCGGACAGGAGCGAAATCCGATCCTGGCCAAACTGACGCCCCACTACTTCATGACCCGCGTCGACGCCTTCTTCTACGACGCGGGTGGGCACCTGGTCGAGGCACGCATGCATGAGACGCCGGACATCACGGTGGCCCGCAATCACACCGCGCGCTCCGTGGTGGCCGACCGGTTGACCTTCTGTGCCCGCTACGATGCGCAGGGCCGGATGACGATGGCCAGCGGCCCGAGCGAAGCCGTGAGCCTCCAGCCGGGTTTCCAGTGCAGCCAGGTCGCGCCGGACACGGCGGCGATGTCCACGTATGCCTACTATCCCGACGGTACGCTGTTGTCGTATCTGCGCACCCCGGGCCCCGGGCAGGCGGATGACGACACGGCGTCGCAGCCGCCGAGCGCGCGCGGCCGGGGGCAGGGCAACGCGTGGCTGAAAGGCAAAGACGCCAAGCGCGAAGAAGCACTGTTCAATTTCATTCCGAAGCAGGGCATCTACACGTTCGCCACGCATGACATGGGATTTGCCGCCTTCGATGCCCAGCCGCCCTACCAGCTGCGCAGCACGGATGGCAGCGCCAAGCTGGCATACGACTTCCCGACCCAGCCGGTTCCGCTCTCGGTCATCGACGATCAGTTCGCTTCACTCGACAAGTACCCGCGCGTACGCACCTATCCGCATCGCAGCGGGTCCACGGTGATGGAGTTCTTCGACGCCAACCGCCGCGCGCCCCGCCAGCGGCAATGGCGGGGCGCCGACCTGAACCGCCAGGAGATGTATGGCGTGGACGGCAGGCTGACCCGGGTGATCCACTACGGCGGCATGTCGCAGGAGGTTGCCAGGGAAGATCTGAAGCGCTACGCAGAGAGTGGCGTACTCAAGGTCACGCCCACCACCAGCGGTTACGCCAGCTATCGGGTCTACGACTACGACGCCAAGGGCAAGGAGAGCCTCGTCTTCGTCTGCTGGCAGCACGATGTGCCCAGCAACAAGCCGCTGCGTCACTTCCCGTGGTGGACGCCCGATCCCACGCCCAAGCGCAGCAAGGAAGATGCACTCATCTACGGCATGAAGAACGTCGCCAACCGCTGCGGCACGCCGGACGGAAAGATGCTGATCCAGGGGCTGGCGCAGATCGACGCGTACATGGCCAAGCAGTACGGCTACGACGTGGAGAAGCTGAGCTACGACGAGGTGCGGTAAGGCATCTACGGCATATAGACCCGCACCGGAGACGAGATGGCTTGGTCTGCATCAGCTGTGAGCGTGAAGCCCGGTGTGCTGGGTCTGTTGGTGGTGGCACTTTTGGCTACCTCGGCGCGAGCAGGTGCCACCTGCTCGGACCGCGCCGATCTCCTCACATCACCCGTTTCAGGCGTGAGCCTGTTGTTCAATGGAGGGGCGCGGGACGGGGTGATGTTGCTGGGGCGACGCTTCGACGGCGAAGGCAGTCTTCGTGTTCCCAGAATGATGCCGGCAGTGGCGGAACTGAAACAAGGCAAATTCGGCCCCGCCGGTGGCCAGGTCGTGTATCTGGAGCCCGATGGCGGCGGCGGTCAGCGTGTGTGCCGGCTGGAACAATGGGAGAGCCGGGTCTACAGTCCGATGGCGCGTCCGCAACCAGACGGAACGCCTGGCCTGCGTCGAGACGAAAAAAGCATCGTACGGGCGGTCCCTTATCGTGCCGTGCCCGCGCAGGAGAAAAATCCGATCCTCGCCAAGCTCACTCCGCACTACTACTTGACACGTGCCGAGGCATATTTCTATGACCAAGGGGGCAATCTGGTCGAAGCGAGGTTGCAGGAAACCGAGGACGTAAATGCGCTGAGCCCACGCTTGCCCAAAACGTTGATGCTGAATCGTCTTGCCTTCTGCGCGGAATACAACGCCAAGGGGGAGTTGATCTCGACCACGGGGGACATGAGTGAGACATTGAGCAAGGTGCCCGGCGCGCAATGCGCGGGGCTTCAGGTCGGAGAGGTAGCCCTCTACACCTACCGCTATTACGCCGATGGAGCCTTGCTGGCAGAACTCCGAACGCCGCAGCGGAAGGAGGAGGACGACGGCCTCGATGCACGCGAGGCACCGGGGGAGTGGCGCGGGCAGGGCAATGCATGGCTCGATGTCACGGGACCAGGTGGTGGGCGGAAGGGCGTGTTCTTTGGCTTCTTCAAGACGAAGGGCATCTACAGCCTGTCCACCGAATACATGGGTTTTGCCGCGTATGACGCGCAGCCGTTGTATAAGGAGCTCTCCAGCAACGGGTCCAAGAAGCTGCAGTACGACTTCCCGACCCAGCGGGTTCCGCTCTCGGTTGTTGACGACCAGTTCGCTTCGCTCGACAAGTACCCGCGCATACGCACCTACCCGCATCGCAGCGGGTCCACGGTGATGGAGTTCTTCGATGCCAACCGCCGCGCACCCCGCCAGCGGCAATGGCGCGGCGCGGACCTGAACCGTCAGGAGATGTACGGCGCGGACGGCAGACTGACCCGGGTAATCCACTACGGCGGCATGTCGCAGGAGGTTGCCAGGGAGGATCTCAAGCGCTACGCGGAGAGCGGCGTACTCAAGGTCACGCCCACCACCAGCGGTTACGCCAGTTATCGCGTCTACGACTACGACGCCAAGGGCAAGGAGAGCCTCGTCTTCGTCTGCTGGCAGCACGATGTGCCCAGCAACAAACCGCTGCGCCATTTCCCGTGGTGGACGCCCGATTCCACGCCCAAGCGCAGCAGGGAAGATGCCCTGATCTACGGCATGAAGAACGTCGCCAACCGCTGCGGCACGCCGGACGGAAAGATGCTGATCCAGGGGATGGGGCCGATCAACACGTATATGGCCAAGCAGTACGGCTACGACGTGGAGAAGCTGAGCTATGACGAGGTGCGCTGAGGCATCTACGGCATATAGACCCGCACCGGAGACGAGATGGCTTGGTCTGCATCAGCTGTGAGCGTGAAGCCCGGTGTGCTGGGTCTGTTGGTGGTGGCACTTTTGGCTACCTCGGCGCGAGCAGGTGCCACCTGCTCGGACCGTGCCAATCTCCTCACCTCACCCGTTTCAGGCGTGACCCTGTTGTTCAACGAGGCTGGACGTCAGCGGATTACATTGCAATGGCCTCAGGTCCAAGGCGACGGCAGTCTGCGTGTTCCAGCACTACTCCCAGCTGTCGCCGACCAGCACCAAGGCAGGTTTGGTCCGACGGAGGGCCAAGTGGTGTATCTGGAGCCGGATGGCAACGGCGGTCAGCGCGTGTGCCGACTGGAGCAATGGGAGAACCGGGTTCACAGTCCGATGGAACGTCCGCGACCAGACGGCACGCCTGGCCTGCGTCGAGACGAGAGCGGCAACATACGGGCAGTCCCTTATCGTGCCGTGCCCGCGCAGGAGCGGAACCCAATTTTGGCCAAACTGACACCGCACTACTACATGGCGCGTGCCGAGGCGTACTTCTATGATCAGAGGGGGCACCTGGTCGAAGCAAGGTTGCAGGAAACCGAGGACGTAAATGCGCTCAGCCCACGCTTTCCCAAGACCTTGATGCTCGATCGCCTTGCGTTCTGCGCGGACTACAACGCCAAGGGGCAGTTGATCTCCACGACGGGGGGCATCAACGAGACATTGACCACTGTGCCGGGTGCGCAATGCGCGGGACTTCATGGAGGTGAAGTAGCCATTTCCACCTACCGCTATCACGCTGATGGCACCTTGCTGGCGGAACTCCGGGCACCGCGCAGAAAGGAGGAGGATGACGGCCTCGATGCACGCGAGGCACCGGGGGAGTGGCGCGGGCAGGGCAATGCATGGCTCGATGTCACGGGACCAGGTGGTGGGCGGAAGGGCGTGTTCTTTGGCTTCTTCAAGACGAAGGGCATCTACAGCCTGTCCACCGAGTACATGGGTTTTGCCGCGTATGACGCGCAGCCGTTGTACAAGGAGCTCTCCAGCAACGGGTTCAAGAAGCTTCAGTACGACTTCCCGACCCAGCGGGTTCCGCTCTCGGTTGTTGACGACCAGTTCGCTTCGCTCGACAAGTACCCGCGCATACGCACCTACCCGCATCGCAGCGGGTCCACGGTGATGGAGTTCTTCGATGCCAACCGCCGCGCACCCCGCCAGCGGCAATGGCGCGGCGCGGACCTGAACCGTCAGGAGATGTACGGCGCGGACGGCAGACTGACCCGGGTAATCCATTACGGCGGCATGTCGCAGGAGGTTGCCAGGGAGGATCTCAAGCGCTACGCGGAGAGCGGCGTACTCAAGGTCACGCCCACCACCAGCGGTTACGCCAGTTATCGCGTCTACGACTACGACGCCACGGGCAAGGAACGCCTCGTCTTCGTCTGCTGGCAGCACGATGTGCCCAGCAACAAGCCGCTGCGTCACTTCCCGTGGTGGACGCCCGATCCCACGCCCAAGCGCAGCAAGGAAGATGCGCTCATCTACGGCATGAAGAACGTCGCCAACCGCTGCGGCACGCCGGACGGAAAGATGCTGATCCAGGGGCTGGCGCAGATCAATGCCTACATGGCCAGCCAGTACGTCTATGACGTGGAGAAGCTGAGCTACGACCAGGTACGGTGAGGCGGCCGCGGCGCGTCGAGCCGGCCCGCGCCTCCTTCACGGCTGACCACCGGGGCGCGAGGCAGCATGGTGCGGTCCGCACCGATCCGGTACCCGTGATGGCTACTTCGCTCTGCTCCCGCCTGCTTCGCCTCGGTGTGCCGGCGGCACTGCTGCTCCTCGCCGCGTGCCGGCCAGCGCCGCCCGAAGCTCTGGGCACACTCGAATGGGACCGGATCACGGTGCCGGCGCCTGCGGCCGAAACCATCGTGGCGGTGTCGGTGCGCGAAGGCCAGCGCGTGCCGGCCGGTGCGGCCCTGCTGCAACTGGAGACCACCCGCACGGCCGCGCAGATGGCCGCGCTGCAGGCGCAGGCGCAGCGTGCCGTGCAGGCGCTGGAGGAACTCGAGCACGGGCCGCGGGTGGAGGAGATCGCGCAGGCCCGGGCCAACCTCGCCGCAGCCAAGGCGCAGGCCGTGGACGCAGCGGCGTACTACGCCCGGCTGCAGCCGCTCGGCCGGCAACGGCTGGTGGCGGCCGCCGACGTCGACCGCGCCCGCGCCGCTGCCGGCAATGCCGACGGCCTCGTGCGTGCGGCCGAGCAGGCGCTGCTGGCGCTGGAGCACGGCACGCGCGCCGAGCAGATCGGGCAGGGCGCCGCTTCGTTGGAGGCCGCGCAGGCGCAGCAGGCCGAGCAGGCCGTGACCCTGCGCAAGCTGGCGCTGGTCGCGCCGCGCGCCGGCGTGGTCGACGCGCTGCCGTATCGGCTGGGTGACCAGGCCCCGGTTGGCGCACCGCTGGCGGTGCTGCTGGTGGGCGAGCATCCCTATGCACGGGTCTATCTGCCGTCGCCGCTGCGACCATCGGTGGCCGTCGGCTCGGGCGCGCAGGTGTACGTGCAGGGACGCGAGGCGGCGTTGTCCGGGCGGGTCCGCGCGGTCCGCAGCGACCCGGTGTTCACCCCTTACTACGCGTTGACCGGCGACGACGCAGCCCGCCTGAGCTATCTGGCCGAGATCGAACTGATCGACACCGATGCCGCCACGCTGGCGCGTCTGCCGGCCGGCCTGCCGGTACGGGTGACGTTCTGATGGCCGTCGCTCCCGTCGCCGCCCAGCGGTCCGCGCCGGCAACGGGCGAGGGCGGTCAGGACGACCTTGCGATCCGGGCGCGCGGGCTGACCAAGCGCTTCGGGGCGCTGGTGGCCGTGGACCATGTGGACCTGAGCGTGCCGCGCGCCACGGTCTATGGCTTCCTCGGCCCCAACGGGTCGGGCAAGTCCACCACCATCCGCATGCTGTGCGGCCTGCTGACCCCGTCCGAGGGCGACATCGACGTGCTCGGCCTGCGCATTCCCGAGCAGGCCGAAGCGCTGCGGCGACGCATCGGCTACATGACCCAGCGGTTCTCGCTGTTCGAGGACCTGACCGTGCGCGAGAACCTGGAGTTTCTCGCGGCGGTGCAGGACATTCCGCGCGCCGACGCACGGCGACGCATCGAGGAACTGGTCGAGCAATACCACTTCCAGGACCGCCAGGCGCAGTTGGCCGGCACCCTCAGTGGCGGCCAGAAACAGCGGCTGGCCCTGGCCGGCGCGGTGATCCAGTCGCCGGAGCTGCTGTTCCTGGACGAACCCACCAGTGCAGTGGACCCGGAGTCGCGGCGCGACTTCTGGGAAAAACTGTTCGACCTGGCCGACGCCGGCACCACGCTGCTGGTGTCCACGCACTACATGGACGAAGCCGAACGCTGCCATCGCCTGGCGATTCTGGATCGGGGCGTGCTGGTGGCCGACGGCACTCCGGCCACGCTGAGCGCAGCGCTGGACGGACGTACATTGGCGGTATCAGCGACGCAGCCGCGTCAGGCGCAACGGTTGCTGGCCGCCGTGCCCGGGCTCAGCGTGGCGCAGATCGGCAACAGCCTGCGGGTACTGCTGGCGGCGCAGGACGATGCGCAGGGCAGGCTGGAGGCGGCCCTGCGCGCCGGCGGCCAGCAGGCCGAGGTGACGCCGGTGGAGGCCAATCTGGAAGACGTCTTCGTCTCGGCCACGCGCGGACGCGAGGACGGCCACGCCGGGGACGCCGCGGCATGAGCCTGCGCCGGCTCTGGGCGATCATTCTCAAGGAGTTGCGGCAGATGCGCCGCGACCGCATCACCCTGGCGATGATCGTCGGCATTCCGGTGATGCAGCTGGTGCTGTTCGGGTATGCGATCAACCTCAATCTGCGCAATCTGCACACCGGTATTGCCGATCAGGCCGGGACCGCCGCGTCACGCGCGCTGGTGATGGACATGGTGGCGACCGGCGTGATCACCCCCACCCTGGCCGCGCGGACCCCGGACGAACTGATGGCGGCGCTGCGGCACGGCCGGATCAGCATTGGCGTGGTGATTCCGCCCGACTTCGAACGCCGCCGCTTCGAGGGCCGCGAGGCCGTGCAGGTGCTCGTGGATGGCAGCGACACCGTCGTGCAGAGCGCGGCGATCCAGCTGGCGCAGGTGCCGCTGGACAACCAGCCGCTGCGCAACGACCGGCCGCTGCGCAGCGGCGCCGTGGCCGGGGGCGGGCAGATCGGCGTGGTGGCGTTCTACAACCCGCAACGACGCTCGGCGGTGAACATCGTGCCCGGCCTGATCGGCATCATCCTGACCATGACGATGGTGATGTTCACGGCGGTGGCGATCGTGCGCGAACGCGAGCGCGGCAATATGGAACTGCTGATCGCCACCCCGTTGAGCCGCAGCGAGCTGATGATCGGCAAGGTGCTGCCGTACGCGGCGATAGGGCTGATCCAGACCACGCTGGTGCTGCTGCTGGGCCTGTGGCTGTTCGAGGTGCCGATCCACGGCAGCGTGGTGGACGTCTATCTGGCAGCGATACTGCTGATCACCGCCAATCTCACCCTGGGCCTGCTGATCTCGACCAAGGCGCAGTCGCAGTTCCAGGCCATGCAGATGACCATGTTCGTGTTCCTGCCGTCGATCCTGCTGTCCGGCTTCATGTTCCCGTTCGCCGGCATGCCGCGCCCGGTGCAATGGCTGGCCGAGGTGCTGCCGCTGACGCACTTCCTGCGCCTGATCCGCGGCATCATGCTGCGCGGCGCACGGATCTGGGAGCTGTGGCCCGAGGTGCTGGCGCTGCTGGCCTTCATCGCGGTGATGATGACCCTGGCGATCCTGCGCTTCCGCAAGCGCCTGGATTGAGCGGATGCCGACCAACGGTCGGCATCTACCCGTCACGGCATGTACCGACCGCCGATCGGCATTGCAACGGCATGTATCGACCGCCGGTTGGCATTGCAACGGCATGTACCGACCGTTGGTCGGCACTGCAATGGTAGGTGCCGACCGTTGGTCGGCACGCTCCGTCAGGCGACGACCATCCGTCCGCGCAGCGAATTGCTGTACGCCTCGGTGATCTCCACATCAACGAACTGGCCGATCAGGCGCGGGTGCCCCGCGAAGTTCACCGAGCGCATGTTCTCGCTCTTGCCGGTCAGCTCGTCCGGATTGCGCTTGGACGGCCCTTCCACCAGCACGGTCTGCACCGTGCCGACCATCTTCTCGGAGATCGCCGCGGCCTGCGCGTTGATCCGCGCCTGCAGGCGCGACAGGCGCGCGTGCTTTTCGGCATCGCTGATCGTGTCTTCCAGGTCGGCCGCCGGCGTGCCGGGGCGACGCGAGTAGATGAACGAGAAACTCTGGTCAAAGCCGATGTCTTCGATCAGCGTCATGGTCTTCTCGAAATCGGCCTCGGTCTCGCCCGGGAAGCCGACGATGAAGTCCGAGCTGATCGAGATGTCCGGCCGCACCGCGCGCAGCTTGCGGATCTTGGACTTGAACTCCAGCGCCGTGTAGCCGCGCTTCATCGCCGACAGTACCCGGTCACTGCCGGCCTGCACCGGCAGGTGCAGGAAGTTGGCCAGCTGCGGCACGTCTCGATAGGCATCCACCAGCGAGTCGCTGAATTCCAGCGGGTGCGAGGTGGTGAAGCGGATGCGGCCCACCCCGTCGATCTCGGCAATGGTGCGGATCAGCAGGCCCAGGTCGGCGAATTCGCCGTCGCCATAGGGGCCGCGGTAGGCATTGACGTTCTGGCCCAGCAGGTTGATCTCGCGCACGCCCTGCGCGGCCAGCTGCGCCACTTCCACCACCACGTCCTCGAACGGGCGGCTGACCTCGGTGCCACGGGTGTAGGGCACCACGCAGAACGAGCAGTACTTGGAGCAGCCTTCCATGATCGACACGAAGGCCGAGCCACCGTCGGCGCGCGGCTCGGGCAGGCGGTCGAACTTCTCGATTTCCGGGAAGCTGATGTCGACCTGGGACTTGCCCGATGCGCGGCGCTGGCGGATCAGCTCCGGCAGGCGGTGCAGGGTCTGCGGGCCGAACACCAGGTCCACGTGCGGGGCGCGTTTGATGATCGCCTCGCCTTCCTGGGAGGCCACGCAGCCACCCACGCCGATGATCACGCCACGGCCGTTGTTCTTCAGCGCCTTCCAGTAGCCCAGCTGGCTGAACACCTTCTCCTGCGCCTTTTCGCGGATCGAGCAGGTGTTCATCAGCAGCACGTCGGCCTCGGAGGGGTCGTCGGTCAGCTCCAGCCCTTCTTCGGCGGCCAGCACGTCGGCCATCTTGGCCGAGTCGTACTCGTTCATCTGGCACCCGTGGGTCTTGATGTACAGCTTGCCGCGGACGGGGCCGGTGACGGCCGGCCTGGCGCCGGGCAGCGGCAGCAGGTCGGGGCGGGGAGTGGTGGAGGGCACGGCGGAGCCGGCCGAAGTCGGCACGGTCGAAGCTGGCGTCCCGGTCATGGCGCTTATTCCAGTCGGGTGGGCGGGCAGGCAGCCTGAACGGCTGCGGTGAGCCGCCCATTGTACCGGTGTTCTGCCCACCAGGCCGGGGCCCGCCGCGGCCGCCCGCAGGCCGTCCCGGACGCCCCGATCCGTGACGCGCATCAGCTCCCGGTGCGGTGGGCCGCGTCAAAGACTTGGCAAGACCGGGTGAAACGGAGACACTCCGCTGCATGAAGGGGATCTTGGGGATCTTTGCGCTGGCCTTGGCTGCGCTGACCGCTGTGCCGGCCAGTGCGGGCACGCTGTACAAGTGCGTTGGCGCCGACGGCATCCCCAGCTATGTCAGCAAGCGCGTGTCCGCCGCGAGCTGCAGCGTGGTCAGCAGCTACCGCCCGGACCGCAGCGCGCCCCGCCGCCAGGCCGTGTCCGCTCCCGCCGCGCCGACCACGCCCGCGCCCACGCCGGTGGCGCCGGCTGTCGCGGTCGCCGCGGTCGATGGCGCCAACGCCGGCACCGCGATCACCGCCACGGCATCGCCAGCGCCAGCGGCGACGGTACTCAGCGCGCCGTCCGCACCGGCCGCGCGCAAGGGCAAGGCCCAGCGCGTGGTCAACGGGCAGGTCTACACCTATATGAAGGACGGCGTGCGCCACTACACCAGCGCCCGCCCGGCGCAGGTGGCCAGCCTCGGCCAGGTCCGCACCATCCACTACAGCTTCATCGAGCGCTGCTATGCGTGCGGTGCCAATCCGGGCGTCAACTTCGGCTCGGTGCGGCTCAATACCACCGCCTTCCAGGCCGAGATCGCCGCCGCCGCGCGCGAGTTCGGGGTCGAGGAGGCCGTGGTCCGCGCCATCATCCACGCCGAGTCGGCCTACAACCCCACCGCGCTCAGCCGTGCCGGCGCGCAGGGTCTGATGCAGCTGATGCCGCCCACCGCGCGCCGCTTCGGGGTCACCGACTCGTACGATGCCGCGCAGAACATCCGTGGCGGCGTGCAATACCTGTCGTGGCTGCTCAAGCGCTTCAACGGCAACCTCACCCTGGCCGCCGCCGGCTACAACGCGGGCGAGGGTGCGGTGGACCGCCACGGTGGCGTGCCGCCCTACAGCGAAACCCAGTACTACGTGAAGCGCGTGGCCCTGCTGGCCGACCGCTATCGGGGCGTGACAGCATCCACGCAGTAGTGCCCGCGGGCCGGCTCCCCGCACGCCGAGACCGTCCGGTAGTGCCGGCCGCTGGCCGGCTCCTGGTACCTTCAAGCGCCCCGCAGAGCCGGCCAGCGGCCGGCACGACGGTTTCGCGCGTGACAGATGTTCGGCAGATGATCTGCGCGTTGTGTCGCCGAGTCAGGTTCCGCTATAGTCGGCTCTGATTCATCGTGGACTGGCCCCCACCGGTCTGCTGGCAGCCTCAAGCTACCTAAATCAATATCGGAGTGCCGGATGGCCAACGATGGGGTAAACGATCCAGTCAATACTGGACGTCGACGGTTTCTGTCAGCAACCACTGCGGTGGTTGGCGCGGTCGGCGTCGGATTTGCAGCGGTACCGTTCATCAAGTCCTGGAATCCCAGCGCCCGCGCCAAACTGGCCGGGGCGCCGGTGATCGCCGACATCAGTGCCCTGCAGGAAGGCCAGCGCCTGGTCCTGGAGTGGCGAGGGCAGCCGATCTGGATCGTCAAGCGGTCCAAGGCCATCCTCGATGCGCTGCATGGTCTGGACGGTCGCCTGAAAGATCCCGAGTCGGGCGAGAAGGAACAGCAGCCGGACTACGTGCTCAAGCAGAACCCCGAATTCCGTGCGATCAAGGCCGATGTCTCGGTCCTGGTCGGGCTGTGCACCCATCTGGGCTGCTCGCCGGAAATGGTGGCCGAGATCCGCCCCGAGCCGTACGACCCGCAGTGGAAGGGGGGGTACTTCTGCCCCTGCCACAAGTCGCGCTTCGACATGTCTGGTCGCGTGTTCAAGGATGTTCCGGCGCCGATCAACCTGCTGGTGCCGCCGCACCATTACCAGGACGACAACACCATCATCATCGGCGTTGACCCGCAGGGGGCGGCTTGAGCATGGCCAATATCCTTACCCGCACCGCCACGGGCGTTGCCGACTGGGTCAATGCGCGCGCACCGGGCCTGATGCCGGTGTACCGCAAGCATGTGAGCGAGTACTACGCGCCGAAGAACTTCAACCTCTGGTACTACTTCGGTTCGTTGGCGCTGCTGATCCTGGTCAACCAGATCGTGACCGGCATCTTCCTCACGATGCACTACAAGACCAACGCGGCCGAAGCGTTCGCCTCCATCGAATACATCATGCGCGATGTCGAATGGGGCTGGCTGATCCGCTACATGCATTCGACCGGCGCCTCGCTGTTCTTCATCGTGGTCTACCTGCACATGTTCCGCGGCCTGCTGTACGGCAGCTACCAGAAACCGCGCGAGCTGGTGTGGATCCTGGGCATGCTGATCTACCTGGTGCTGATGGCCGAAGCCTTCATGGGCTACGTGCTGCCGTGGGGCCAGATGTCGTTCTGGGGCGCCAAGGTGATCATCTCGCTGTTCGGTGCCATTCCGGTGATCGGCAACGGCCTCACCGAATGGATCATGGGCGACTACCTGCCCAGCGATGCCACGCTCAACCGCTTCTTCGCCCTGCACGTGATCGCCCTGCCGCTGGTGCTGCTGCTGCTGGTGGTGCTGCATCTGGGCGCGCTGCACGAAGTGGGCTCCAACAATCCCGATGGCGTGGAGATCAAGAAGGGGCCCAAGGGCAACCGCTGGTCGGCCACCGCACCTGCGGACGGGATTCCGTTCCATCCGTACTACACGCTCAAGGACGGTGTGGGCGCCGGCTTCCTGCTGGTCATCGCCGCGTTCATCATCTTCTTCGCACCGGCGTTCGGCGGCCTGTTCCTCGAGCACGACAACTTCACCGAGGCCAATCGCCTGGTCACGCCCGAGCACATCAAGCCGGTCTGGTACTACACCCCGTACTACGCGATGCTGCGGGTGGTGCCGAACAAGCTGGGCGGGGTGATCGTGATGTTCTCGGCGATCGCGATCCTGTTCCTGGTGCCGTGGCTGGATCGGGCCCGGGTCAAGTCGTACCGCTACCGGGGCCTGCTCTCGCGAGGCCTGCTCGGCATGTTCGCGGTCTGCTTCGTCTGGCTGGGCGTGATCGGGTCGGGCCCGGGCACGGACGCGCATGAGACCTATGTCGGACGCGTGCTGACCTTCCTGTACTTCGCCTTCTTCATCACCATGCCGCTATGGACCAAGCTGGACAGGACCAAGCCGGTACCG